>JAYTNH010000356.1:0-3997 GCA_043748395.1 Ilumatobacteraceae bacterium
CGACATCTTCGGCCAGAACGCCCACACGAACGAGGGCAAGGCGCAGGTGGAACTGGCACTGCTGCGCTATCGCCTGCCCCGGCTGCGGCGCGGTGCCGACGCCAAGCTCTCGCAGCAGCGTGGTGGGGTGGGCAGTCGGTTCGGTAGTGGCGAGACCAAGCTCGAAGTCGATCGGCGTCGCATCAAGGGTCGTATCAGTCGCCTCGAAGACGACCTTCTCGAACTGCAGAGCACTCGCGAACTGCAACGCAAGGGGCGTGAGCGCAGCGGATTGGGATCGGTGTCGATCGTTGGGTACACCAACGCCGGCAAGTCCACGCTGCTCAATCGTCTCACCGATGCCGGGGTACTGGTCGAGGACCGCCTGTTCGCAACGCTCGACCCCACCACCCGCCGACTCGCGCTGCCCGGCGGCGAGCCGGTGCTGCTCACCGACACCGTGGGCTTTGTGCGTCGACTGCCGCACGGGCTCATCGAGGCCTTCAAGAGCACACTCGAAGTAGCGAACTCCGCCGACTTCCTCGTGCATGTCGTCGATTGCGCCGCCCCCGATCCTGAGGGCCAGATCGTTGCTGTGCGCACCGTGCTCGGCGAGATCGGCGCTCTCGATGTACCCGAACTGCTGGTGTTCAACAAGCTCGATGCCGCGCCCGACGTAGCCGCCGACCTGGTTCGCCGTCACGAGGGTTCTGTAGCAGTGAGCGCGATGACCGGAGTCGGGATCGACCACTTTCTCGAGACCTTGGCCGATCGCATGCGGTCGATCACGACGGTCGTCGACTTGCTCATCCCATACGACCGCGGCGACGTGCTCGCTGCCGTGCATCGCGAGGGTGAGGTTGTCTCGACACATCATGTCGATGACGGTGTGCGGGTACGGGCCAGGTTGGCCGAGGCATCGGTCGGTCGCCTGGCCGAGTTCGTCGTGCAATCGGCCTGACCGGGCGCGATCGGGCAAGATGGGCGTTGTGACTGATCGCGTCGGCTTCGTACCGCCTCCGTATCCCTACGATCGGCTCGACAAGTTCGCACCGTTGGCCGCAGCGCATCACGGGGGAGTGGTCGACCTCTCCATCGGCACGCCGTGCGATGCGCCTGGGCGCGACGTGATTGCTGCGCTCAGTGCGTCGAACAGTGAACGCGGCTATCCGCCGAGCATCGGCACCGAGGCGCTTCGCACGGCTGCCGCAGCGTGGATGTTCCGACGATTCGATGTCGACGTGCAGGTCACCCAGATCGCTGCGTGTGTGGGCACCAAGGAACTCGTGGCCACGACGCCGCACTACCTGAAGTTGCGCACCCCAGGCCGCGACACCGTGCTGTATCCGGCCGTCGCCTACCCCACCTACGAAATGGGCGCGATCCTTGCCGGATGTCGGGCGGTGCCTGTGGCTGCCACTCAGACCGGCGGTATGGACTTCACCGCAATCAGCGACACCGATGCCGAACGGGCACTCATGCTGTGGGTGAACAGTCCTTCGAATCCGACTGGTGCACTCACCGACTTATCGGCCGCTGCCGCATGGGGTCGCGCTCATGAGGTGCCGGTCTTCAGCGACGAGTGCTACGCCGAGTTCACCTGGGCCGACGTGCCAACCACGATTCTGCAATCAGGATTCCACGGTGTCGTGGCAGTGCACTCGTTGTCGAAGCGATCGAATCTGGCCGGTCTGCGGGTGGGTTTCTACGCAGGGGACGCCGATCTGGTGAACTACCTCAAGGAGGTCCGCAAGCATGTCGGCATGTTGGTACCTGGGCCGGCACAAGCTGCAGGGGCCGTTGCCTTGGCCGACGACGCGCATGTGCTCGACCAGCGCGACCGCTATCGCCGCCGACTCGAGCGCATGTCGACGGTGTTGTCATCGTGGTCAGGACTCGAAATCGACATGCCGGCGGGTGGGTTCTACCTGTGGTTCGATGCACACGATGGGTGGGCCTTTGCCGAGCGACTTGCCCGCGAAGGGGGAGCGCTGGTGAGCCCCGGAGACTTCTACGGAGCGGGCGGTGCACAGAACGTGCGCGTGGCCGTGGTACAACCTGACGACAAGATAGAACTCGTAGCCCGGCGCCTGGGGGTGCACTGATGTCGTATCAACCGCAACTACCAACACCACAACCGGCCATCACGGTGATGCCGGGCGTGCCACAAGCGGTCGCTGCACCGCGCCGGCCGCGCCTGCTCATCTGGCTCGGTCTCGCCGCCGTCGTGGGCGGCGTTGTGGGGGCTGCACTGCTGTACCTGATGAGCGGATCGGCCGATGACGAGGCGGCCAAGAAGTTGGCCCGTGCGCCAGTTGGGTGCACCACCACGCTGCAGTTCGATCGCACCGGCACGTTCTTGTTCTTCGTCGAGACGAAGGGCTCGGTCGGTGATGTGGGGGGCGACTGCCCGGTGACGGACGACTCGTACGACAGCACAGGAAGCAACCCCGATGTCACCCTCACCCTGGTCGATCGCGACGATTCGGACGTCACGATCGACGACAGCACCGGGGTCTCGTACGACGCTGCAGGCTTTGTAGGATCATCGATTCAGAGTGTGCAGATCGACGAACCGGGTACGTATCGGCTCACGGTTGACTCTCCTGATGACGAGTTCGTGATCTCCGTCGGCACCGACCCCAATGAGGCGGCCGATTCGATGAAGACCCTCGCCATGGTGGTGCTCGGCGTTGGAGTAGTGCTCGGTGCAGGTCTGCTACTACTGGGTAAGCGTCGCCGTGGCGCCGCGCCGGCACCCGCAGTGCCCGCAGCGTGGCAGCCACAACCGACGTGGCAGCCTCAAGCAGAGGTTCAGCCCCAGCCTGCAACACCGATGTGGCCTCCGCAGGCTCCGCAACCGACGCCGCCCGCCACCAGCGATCCCTTCGGCCGACCGCCGGCGGTGTAGCTACCGCCTCAGAGGCGGCGCATCACCGTGACGACGCGGCCGAAGATCTCGACCTGGTCGGCATCGAACACCATCGTTTGGAAGCGTGCGTTGGCAGGGATGAGCGAGATCTGATCGCCCGTGCGCTCGAAGGTCTTCACCGTCGCTTCTTCGCCTGGAATGCCGGCCACGACCAGTTCGCCGTTCTCGGCGGTGACTTGCGCACGGCACACGACGTAGTCGCCGTCCATGATGCCGACCTCGATCATCGACTCGCCACGGACCCTCAGCATGAACAGTTCGCCGGTGCCTGTGAAGTCTTCCGGGAGTGGAAACAACTCCTCGATGTTCTCGTGCGCGAGCACATCGGTGCCGGCAGCGACATCGCCCACCAATGGCACATGGCGAACCGGCCGACGCTCGATGGCCACGCCCGACGAAGGATCGAACCGAACCTCGATGGCCCGCGGCTTGGTGGGGTCGCGATGGAGATAGCCCATGCGCTGCAGCGAGGCGAGGTGGCTATGCACGGTGGACGGTGAGGTGAGCCCGACCGACTCGCCGATCTCGCGCACGCTGGGCGGGTAACCGCGTTCGCGCATGCTGGTCTCGATGACGTCGAGGATGCCTCGTTGACGGGCGGTGAGAGTTTCGGACATGAGATCAGCGTACACGCGTTCGTCGGCTGGGTCAAACATCCGTTCGTGAAACAAATGTTCGTACAGAGGTTGACGTCGAACGATTGTTCGTGCACACTGGCGAACAATCGTTCGAGCAACAGGTGTTCGATCGCATCAAGTCGTCCCCCAGGCAAGTCGTCCGGTGAAGGAGCGTTGTCATGTCGATTGCGTATGCAGTGGTGGTCCCTGTCCGGTTCGGCGCTGTCGCACCATCGCCACAGGTCTATCTGCGTCGGCGCGTCGTCGCGATGCTCGCTCTCACCACCATGGTGCTCGCCCTGTGGGCGGGTGCCGGTCATGTCCTGGCGAGCCGTGGGAGTGCCCCTGCCTCCGCTCCTGCGGTTCGCCCGGCAGCAACGCTGGCCGCCAACGCGCAAGCCGCCAAAGTGCTCTACGTCGTGCAGCCCGGCGACACGCTGTGGTCGATCGCCGCGGCACAACACGGCCG
>JAYTNH010000357.1:0-4004 GCA_043748395.1 Ilumatobacteraceae bacterium
GTCGCCGAGTTGGCGCTGCTGCGCGGCACTGGTGCTCGCGGACTACGCGCGATTCTGGAAGAGGTGCTGCTCAACACGATGTACGAACTTCCGGGTCGAGCCGACGTCGGCCGCGTCGTCATTGACGCCGACACCGTGCAGACCAAGGTCAACCCCACCCTCGTGCCACGCGAACCGGTCGCGAAGCGGCCCAAGCGGCAAGCAAGCTGACCCACGGTGGTTCGGGCAGCTTGAACTACGCCGACGCGCTCGCATACCTCGAGGCACACGCCAGCTACGACAAGACCGGACGAATCGAGTCACCCACGATCGACCGCATGCAGCGGCTGGTCTCGGCCATGGGCGACCCGCAGTTGGCGTACCCGGTCATCCACGTCACCGGCACCAACGGCAAGGGTTCCACGACGCAAATGATCATGTCGTTGCTCATGTCGCACGGGCTCGTGGTAGGCACGTACACCAGCCCGCACCTCGAGCGCATCAACGAGCGAATCAATCGCAACGGCGAGCCCATCAGCGACGACGACTTCGCCGAACAGATCGCGGCGGTTGGCGACCTCGAGGTGGTGGCCGGCGTTCGCCCCTCCTACTTCGAGGCAGTCACTGCTGCCGCCTTCCGTTGGTTTGCCGACGTTGCAGTCGACGTCGCGGTGGTCGAGGTGGGTTTGCTCGGCCGGTGGGACGCCACCAACGTGTGCAACGCACAGGTGGCTGTCATCACCAACATCGGTATCGACCACACCGAGTTCGCCGGCCCGACCAAGGCCCACATCGCCACCGAGAAGGCGGGAATCATCAAGCCCGGTAGCGCGGTGGTGGTGGGCGAGACCGATCCCGAACTGGTGTCCATCTTCGCCGCGGCCGGTGGAGCAACCATGCTGTGTCGCGGCGACGACTTCGATGTGCTCGAGAACAACCTCGCACTCGGCGGGCGGCTGCTCGACCTGCGCACGCCCACCACGTTCTACCCCGATGTGTTCGTGCAATTGCACGGCCGACATCAAGGCGACAACGCCGTCGTTGCGCTTACCGCAGTCGAAACGTTCTTTGCCGCGCCGGTGGCCGCCGACATCGTTGCCGAGGGTCTCGGCACCGTGCGCATGCCGGGTCGCTTCGAGGTACTCGGGCACCAACCGCTCGTGATCGTCGATGGGGCGCACAACCCGGCCGGCGCCGACTCGTGTGCCCAGGTCTTCTTCGACGACTTCGATCCTGCTGGCAGCCGCCACATCGTGGTGGGGTGCCTCAAGGGTCGCGATCCGCGCGAGATGCTCGCCGGGCTGCGGGCCGACGAGTTCGATGTCGTGTACACGTGCACGGCTCCGTCACCGCGCGGCCTGCCGTCCACCGAGATCGCCGATGCCGCCAGGGCAATGGGCTGCGATCGCGTCGTCGAGTGCACCACGGTCGAGGCAGCCTGCGAGCGAGCAGTCCGCGCCGCTGGCGACGACGACGCGGTACTGATCACCGGCTCGCTGTACGTGGTGGGAGCCGCTCGCCCCTTCCTGCGGCGCCTCCTGGGCAACACCCCCTGAAGGCTGCTGGGCGTGGCACCTCCACCATGTTGGAGTTTGCGCGCCCACTGAAGGCTGCTGATTGGGGAGGCTCGCCGGTAGCCTCGGACGCCATGTCTGATCGCACCCTTGTCTTGCTCAAGCCCGACACCGTCGAGCGTGGTCTCGTCGGCGAAGTACTGCGCCGCTTCGAATCGAAGAACCTCACGATCGTGGCGCTCGACCTGCGCCCGCTCGATGCCGATACTCTGGCTCGTCACTACGAAGAGCACGTGGGTAAGGGCTTCTACGCCGATCTTGTCGAGTTCATGAGCCGCGGTCCGGTGGTGGCACTCGTGCTCGAAGGCCCAGAAAACACCTGGGAGGTCGTGCGTGGATTGATGGGTGCCACCAACCCGCGTACCGCAGCACCGGGCACCATCCGTGGCGACCTCGGCATTTTGTTCACCGAGAACCTGGTGCACGGCAGCGACTCGCTGGCCTCAGCGCAGCGCGAGATCGGCATCTTCTTCCCGAATCTGTAACATTCGATTGCTCCGCTAGGCTTGCGCAGCGCCACCGATCGGCAGCGAACACGCAGAATGAGCCGGACGAATGAGCCGGAAGAATGAGCCGGAAGAATGAGGAGGTGGTGATGGCCCGCAGCAATCCGCTCTCGATGGGTCGCGATCTCGCCATCGACCTCGGCACCGCCAACACACTCATCTATGCGCGTGGACAGGGTGTCGTGCTCAACGAGCCGTCGGTCGTCGCGATCGACATCACCGACGGCCGCCCAGTGGCGGTCGGCATGGAAGCCAAGCGCATGATGGGTCGTACGCCTGGCCGCATCAAGACCATCCGGCCGCTGAAAGATGGTGTCATCGCCGACTTCGAGGTCTGCGAAAAGATGCTGCGCTTCTTCATTCAAAAGGTTCATGCCAGCCGTTGGAGCAAGCCGCGTATGATCATCTGCGTTCCATCGGGCATCACAGGTGTCGAGCAGCGTGCCGTGCAAGATGCCGCCGAGTACGCAGGCGCTCGCAAGCCCGTACACATCATCGAAGAGCCCATGGCGGCGGCGATCGGCGCCGACCTACCGGTGCACGAGCCCAGCGGCAACATGATCGTCGACATCGGTGGCGGTACTACCGAAGTTGCCGTCATCTCGCTCGGCGGCATCGTGACAGCCCAGTCAGTGCGGGTTGCCGGCGATGAACTCGACGAGGCTGTGATGCAGTATGTCAAGAAAGAGTTTTCGCTGGCCATCGGCGATCGAACCGCCGAGGAGATCAAGATCCACATGGGTTCGGCGTGGCCACTCGACGAGGAGCTCACTGCCGACATTCGTGGCCGCGACCTGATCAGCGGCCTGCCGCGCACCATTCCGGTGACCACAGAGCAAATTCGCGAGGCGATCGCCGAGTCCGTGTCGGCCATCGTCGACGCTGTGAAGACCACGCTCGACAAGACACCTCCCGAGCTTGCTGCCGACATCATGGAGCAGGGCATCACGTTGACGGGTGGCGGAGCGTTGCTGGCTGGCCTCGATCGGCGCCTGTCGCACGAAACCGGAATGTTGGTGAAGATTGCTCACGACCCGCTGTTCAGTGTGGTCATCGGCTCGGGCCGGGCGCTAGAGAACATCGATGCGATGCGGGGACTCATGTCGCTCGGTGGCGACGACTAGCATCGGCGTTCGCCCCACATGTTTTCGTCGTTGAGTCGCCGCCGGGTGCTTGCTCTGTTGGTGCTCACTTGCTTGTTGTTGATCACCCTCGATCAGCGGGGCAACGCGGTGATCGATCGTACGCGTCGTGTGTTCGCCACCATCTTGTCGCCGTTCGACACCGCGGCGCGTGCCATCTCAGAACCAATCGCGCGCGCGTGGTACGGCATGACCAACTACGACCAGCTCGAACGCGAGAACGCTGCGCTACGCGACCAGGTGGCCAGGCAGAAGGGCGCCGAGGTTGAGGCACTGTCGGCGATTCTCGAGTTCCAGCAGTTACTCGCACTCAATCGGCTCACCTCGGTGCGCAACTACCAGGCCGTGCCGGCCCGCGTGGTGGGCGCCGCGCCCAGCAACTTCCAGAACACGGTCGAGATCACCGTCGGCAGCAACCAAGGCATTGCCGTGGGCATGCCGGTCACCGACAGCTCCGGACTCGTGGGCAAGATCACCAAGGTCTACCCAGAGTCGAGTTTGGTTCTGTTGATCACCGACCCGCAGTACAAGGTGGGCGTCGAGGTGTTGAGCGCCGACATCGCCGAAGATGCTGCAGTCACCGTGGCCACATCGCCCAGCGGCATTCCCCTCGACGACCTCACGTCGACCACGACCTCGTCGACCACTACCTCTACGATCGTGCCACCGGAGCTCATCGTGCCAATCTCCGATCCACTGGCATTGCCCGACCCAGGCACCACAACATCGAGCACGAGCACCACAACCACGGTGGCGGTAGCTGTGGTGGTTCGCGAGACCGGCACCTTGGTTGGGCAGGGGGC
>JAYTNH010000358.1:0-3166 GCA_043748395.1 Ilumatobacteraceae bacterium
GATGATCAGGATGATCGGCAACAGCAGTCCGATCCAGCCAAGGAGCCAGTTGCTCTCGGGTGTGCTGGGATTGAACTCGACGCCCTGGTCTTGGAGCAGTTTCGACTCGGCATCGTTAGGGAACGTGGGCGGTGCCGTGGTGCGGAACTTGGTCGTGTCGGCGAGCTCGCCCGAGATGTTGAGGGTGTTGTTGTTGAGGTCGACCTTGGTCACTTTGCCGTCTTTGACCAGCGTGATGAACTCGCTGTAGCTCACCTTCTCGCCCTGATCGGACGGGAACAACTTGGGAATGGCGAACGACATGATGATGACCGCAAGCAGCACTGGAATGGTCCACCGCGGCCAGCCGCCTGGTGGCCGGCGCGAACCGCGTTCGGGCTGCTGGCCCGGTTGCTGACCGCGTTGGTCTGAGCCCTTGCCAGACGCGCGCCCAGGCGGCGGCGGCGGGGGCGGCGGAGGCAGGTTGCTCATTGGTCCATGTTACGGGGCCGCAGCGGAATTGAGCCGTCGCGGCAGGCCATCCACCGGGCCATCCACCAGCGCGGCCAACCTGGCGCATATCGTGACCGGCCATGAACAGGCAGTGTTCGCGATCGGGTTGTGCGCAAGACGCGACCGCAACGTTGTCGTACCAGTACGGCCGCTCGCAAGTGTGGCTCGACGATCTGTTCGACGAGCGCGATCCACACAACTACGACCTGTGCGACCGGCACACCGCCCGCCTCTCGGTGCCCAACGGGTGGCGTCTCGACGATCGTCGTTCGCACCGCGTTCTGGCGTTCTCGTCGTCGCCACGCCTCGCCGGGTGAGTCGCGTCCCGCATCCGTAAGCACACGCGCCAGTAACATCGCGTCCATGCCTGCACCGAAGTCGCCCTCGGCGCGCCCCGCCATCGGGCCGGCCCCGGTGGCCCTCGGTTCAGCTGCTCTGGTGTGGCTGGGGTGTTGGCTGCTCGGCAACATCGTCGGCTCGTCGGTGGCCGCGGCCAGCGGGCACACGAGTGCGGCGACAGCACCCACGTGGGTACTGGTGGTCGGCGCTTTGTGCACGTGGTCACCATTGGTCATCGGAGTGTGGGTCCTGGGTAAGCAGGTCGGCACCGGGCGACTCACCACCGACTACGGGCTCACGCTGCGAGCCACCGACCTGATCGGCATTCCCATCGGTGTGTTGTGTCAGGTCGTGATGCTGCGAGTGTTGTATTGGCCGCTCGAACGCTGGTGGCCCGCCACGTTCGCCCGACAGCAGGTGGAGCAATCGGCGCGCAACCTGTATGACAACGCCCACGGGCTGTGGTTGGCGGCGTTGGTGCTCGTGGTGGTTGTCGGCGCGCCGCTGGTCGAAGAGTTGGTGTACCGCGGTCTGTTGCAGGGAGCGGTCACGCGCCGGTTCGGGGCGATCGTTGGTGTGGTGGCGGTGGCAGCGTGGTTCGCGCTCGTGCACTTCCGACCGGTCGAGTACCCGGGGCTGTTGCTCTTTGGCCTCGTTCTGGGGGGCTGTGCCCTGCGTACTCGCCGGCTTGGTCTCGGCATTGTCACTCACATGGCATTCAACGCCGCCGGACTGATCATGGTGGCGACACGATGACCAGGCAGGTGACGTGCGCTCGTCACCCGAGGATGGCAGGATTCCGCACGTCATGAGCCACGAAACCACCGTGCATCCCGATACGCATCCCGGCGAGCCCACCGCGCCCAGCCGTCCGTCGGTTGTCGAGCTCATCGGCGAGCGCATCATCCGCCGACCGCGCCGCTGGTTCGAGCAGCCGTGGACCAACGAACGCTCGGTGAAGTTCATCACGGTGCTGTTGGTGCTCGGAGGCTCCACGCTGGCCGTGCTCAAGGTGGTGCACCTTGGGCTGGTGTTCACCAACAACACGCCCACGGGCGGCGACATGGGTGCGCACGTCATGGGGCCGGCGTACCTGCGCGATCACCTCCTTCCGAACCTGCAGCTCAGCGGCTGGAGCAACTACTGGTACGCCGGATTCCCCTTGTACCGCTTCTACATGGTGGTGCCAGCGCTCATGATCGTGGCGCTCAACGTCGTGTTCCCGTATGGCGTCGCGTTCAAGCTGGTGGTCATCGTTGGGCTGGTCACGCTGCCATTCTGCTGCTGGGCATTCGGACGTCTTGCTCGTTTCCGGTACCCGATGCCCGAGCTGATGGCGCTCGCAGCGGTGGTGTTCTTGTTCGACGAGAGCTTCTTGATCTACGGCGGCAACGTGAAGAGCACGATGGCGGGCGAGTTCTCGTTCTCGATCGCGCTGTCGTTTGCCATGCTCGGCCTCGGATTGTTCGCCCGCGGACTCGAAACCGGTCAGTACCGCAGTTGGGCCGCCATCGTCATCGCGCTGGCCATGCTGTCGCACGGCATTGTGCTGCTGTTCGTGGTGGGCGGCGCCGTTCTGCTGTGGTTGGTGTGGATGGATCGCACGCGGTTCTGGTACGGCCTGTGTGTGCTCGGCGGAGCCGGCTTGCTCTCGGCGTTCTGGGTGGTGCCGTTCTTGTTCGACCACGCGTACATGACCGACATGAAGTACGGGTTCCGTCCGGATGGCGGTGGCGACTCGTTCTGGGACATGTTCTTCCCGTGGACCACGTTCCTCGACATCGTGGTCAGCGGTCTCGCTATCGTGGGTTTCGTCAGTTCGGTCGCGAGGCGTCACCTGGCAGGCGCATGGCTGGGCATCTGTTGTCTCGGGCTCATGGCTGGTGTGTACCTCACCCGCAACAGCCTGCCCGTGATCGGTCTGCTCTGGAATCCGCGCCTGCTCCCGTTCCTCTATCTCGTGCGCCTGCTGCTCATGATGGTGGGAGCAGTCGAGCTCACCCAGTTCGTCATCCGCGGTACCCGCGGGGTGCGCGCGCTCAGCCACCGCGTCGAATGGGTGTCGGGGACGGTGACTGCGCTCGGCGTGGGCATGGTTGTGCTGGTGATGGAGCTGTTCTTGTTCCAAGAGGTGCCTGGGGCGAGCTTCGAAACCAAAGGCGACAAGCGGGTGTACACGTGGGGGGTGGCCGGTTTCGACCCGATCACGCTCAGCCCCACCGCCTCCGACGCGCTCAGCGACGGATGGACGCGCTACAACTTCATGGGCTACGAAGGGCGCTCGGCCTACGGCGAGTACAAGCAACTCGTTGATCAAATGGCAACCCTCGGCGAC
>JAYTNH010000359.1:0-6525 GCA_043748395.1 Ilumatobacteraceae bacterium
GCCGGTGGCGTCCTCGGCCGGGCGGTCGAGGTGGAGCACGCGAGTGATCGCCTCGTCGAGCAGCTCGAGGTCGTGACTGATCACGAGCATCGCCCCCCGGTAGGCCCGCATGAAGTTGAGCAGCCACGTCTTGGCGTCGATGTCGAGGTGTTGGTGGGTTCGTCGAGCAGCAGCACATCGCTTCCAGCGAACAGAATGCGAGCCAGTTCGACGCGGCGGCGCTCGCCACCGCTGAGCACGCCGATGGGCAGTTCCATACGGTCGTCAGGGAGGCCAAGACCGGCTGCCATGCTGCGCGCCTCGCTCTCGGCCGCATATCCGCCCGAGCTGGCAAACTCGTCTTGGGCGCGGCTGTAACGGGCGACGTTGCGCTCGTTCGGATCTTCCTCCATCGCGATGCGCAACTTCTCGATGCGGTCGATCTCGTCGTCGATGCCGCGACCCGACAGGATGTGGGTGATCGCGATGCGCGTTTCGGCCACACCTTCAATGCGCGGATCTTGCGGTAGGTATCCGAAGCCACCTTTGCGAACCACCCGACCGGTGGCCGGATCAGACTCGCCACCGAGCACCTTGAACAGCGTGGTCTTGCCGGCGCCGTTGCGACCGACGAGACCCACTTTGTCGCGAGCCATCACCGTGAACGATGCACCGTCGACAATGACGCGTCCGCCAATTTCGACCGAGAGCGCCTGTACCTGCAACACGGCGAACCATGGTGTCAGGGGAACCGCGTTACCGCAACGCCAACGCAATCATGGCGGCAGTGTCGACTTCGGACCTCTGTCACACCCCGGACCGGCCCAGGTACGTGGCTGCACATGGTGAGTCGATCTAGGCTCGCAGCGATGTTGTCGACGGCAATACCTCAAGAACGAGCTGATGCAGAGCCGTCAACTCGTGCGAACGCGCTGCGACGCGTGGCACCCATCGCGTGCGCATGCGCCGTTGCGACTGGCGCGGTGTTGCTGGCCGGTAACGACCCCGCTGCGGCCGGCAGCCGATACCCACCGTGCATCTTCCGCCAGACCACCGGACTGTGGTGCCCCGGATGCGGGCTCACGCGCGGCACGCATCAGCTACTCAATGGGCACCTGCTGTCGGCGATTTCGGCGAATCTGTTCACACCCCTGGTTGTTGGCACCCTCGTGTGGTTGTGGGTGTCTTGGGTGAGGGTGGCGTGGGCTCGGCCGGCGCTCACGCTGACCGCTCGGTCACAACGCCTGGTCGCCTATGCCCTACCTGTGCTGGTGGTCGTGTACGGCATCGCCCGCAACGTGCCTGCTGCACCGTTCCGCACCCTGGCCCCCTGACCCGTCGCGTCAACCCGTCGCCGTCAGGGTTCAGTCGGCGGCAGAGTCGGCGCCGTTGTCGGTGCGGTCTGAGCGACCGTCGTGGGTGCGACCGTGGCCGTCGGCGCTGTCGTCGTGGGTGCGACAGACGTGGAGGTAACCGGCTTCACCGTCGTGCTGGTGGCCGCAGGGTTGGTGCTGGTGGTCGGCTTCACGGTGGTAGTCGTGGGCGGACGGCGCGGCACGGTAGTTGCACTTCCCACACCGTTGACGTTGCCCGCCGAATCGTCGGTGAAGGCGCTGGCGAGACACTTACCAGGCTGCACCGGAGCCTCACCGAGCACAAACGCGACATTGGTGGCCAACACCGCCCGACCTTCGTCGGAGAGGTGAATGCCGTCCTTGCTCAGCACGCCCGGTGTCTCGGCCGATGTCTTACCCCAATCGAGAACGATCACACTCGGATACGTGACTGCCATCGATCGGATGGCCTCGTTCACCGCCTGACGGTCGAGTCGGTCGTCGGTCACCGTGAGCAACACCACCGGGCGAGGTGAGAGTTGGCGAACGATCTTGTCGAGCTCGGTTCGGAAGTGTTCGATCTTGCCTGCGCTGAAGTTGGTGCCGAGGAACACCACAGCGGCGTCCCAGCCGGCGTCGAGCTGCTGCTTGAGCACTTCATTGCCGAACTCGATGAATCGACCGGTCTCGGCCTCGACCTGCACCTGCCATCCCAAGGGCACCAGGGCATCGCACATGTTGCGGCCGTAGCGACTGGACGTGGAAGCGATGATCGAGTCGCCGATGATGATCACCCGATTACCGGGCACCAGCTTGCCCACCTGTGACCCTGGGAGCGGTGTGGTGGTGGGAGGCGACGACGTACTGGTGGTGATGAACGAATCGTTGATCGAGCCAGCGGGCAACACACCCACGCCGGGCACAGTGCCGGCGTTGTCGCCGATGCCCTGCGCATTGGAAGCGCCACAGGCCGCCACCAGCATGAGCGCGGCGAGGAGGATGTCGCGTCGAACCTTCATGTCGGCACCCATTGAACCAGCGCCCACCGGAAACGCAAGTCGGGCGGTGACCCCCGATCGAAAGGGAGCCACCGCCCGACTGGACAATGCGCGGTGATCTACGCCGAATGCGAGAGCGCGCTAGCCGCGCTTGCGCAGCTCGTCACGGATCTCGGTGAGCAGATCGGCCTCGGACGGCCCGGCGGGAGCCGCATCGGCCGGCCCTTTCATCTTGTTGTAGCCCTTGATCACCATGAACAGCACCAGTCCGACCACGACGAGGATGAAGATGGCCGTGATGACCTGACCGAACTCGAGGAACGTGGCCGGTGTGATCGATCCATCAGCAGCGACTTCGGCGTCGCGCACCTTTATGCGGGCAACTTCGTTGAAGTTGGGCTTGCCAACGATGGCCGCAACCAGGTTGAGCACAACACCCTCGGTGAACACCTTGATCACGGCGCCGACGAACGACGCGAGGATGACCGCGACCGCCAGTTCGATCATGTTGCCGCCGGCGATGAACTCTCTGAACTCCTGCAGGAAACCCTTCTTGTCGGACATCACACTCTCCTTTGTTGTGTGGCCTTGTTGTGTGGCCTTGTTGTGTGGCCTTGTTGTTTGGCCCCGACCTTCGCCGGAGCCCTGCGAACGTCGAGATACTAGGTTCGCGGTTGATGACCGATAGGAATACCCCCTCCGCGATCGAGCGAATCGACGACCTCGTCCTCGATCGCATCGACGCGCTGCGCGTGCTCAGGGCTACGACGCCCGACGAAAAAGGAGCGATTCTCGAACAGATCGCCGGCGAGGGTCGCGTCGAACAAGACATCGTGAGAGACCTCTCGAAGATGAAGCCGCTGTGGCGGCCCGATCGGTTCGAGGAAGCGCACCGCATGGCCATGCGGTCGCTCGAGGTACTCGATCGCAACGGCGCGCGGCCCGCACAGCTGCCACGGCTCGGGCCTGTAAAACCGATTGCTGCGTACGTGGTGCAACAGATGACCCGGTGGATCGTCAAGGGACATCAGAACACGCTGATCACGCGCATTCGCAAGCTGTACGAGCGGCGCGAAGCAAACAGCATCTGGGGCAGTCACGAGCACCACATGTTGCGCAGGGCTCGCATCAACGCCGTTCAGGTCGAGGCCGGCTACAAGGGCAACCCATTGGGTCTGCCCACGTTTCTGCTCGGTGGTGCCGTGCTCTCGTCGGTGGTGTCTGGCCTGCGGGCTGCATTCGCCTGGGCTTTCAACGGTGGTACTGGCATCATCGTGACAACAGCCGTGCTGCTCGTGGTGTTCGCCGGCCTGGCCTGGGCGGCCCTGTACTCGGCCGGCGTCGCTCGCCGTCGCATCCGCCTGTGCACCGATCAGCCGATGAAGGCGCTGTACGAGACGGTCGGCGCCTGTGGCGACCCGCCTCGGGACGACTCGTACAACTTCGCGATCTATGCGATCGTGTTGTTGGTGCTCGCGTGGATCGTGATCCCGCTGGCGCTGTGGATCACGGTGAAGAACCTGTAGCGGCCTGTTCGTCGCCGTACTCGATGTCCTCGAAACGGTCGATCGAACGCAGCGACGGGAAGGCGGTGGCCCACACGCCCACCACCACCAGGGTTCCGAGCCCTCCCCCGATCACGGTGGCCGGCGTACCGATCGCTTGAGCGACAATGCCGCTCTCGAACGCACCCAGCTCGTTCGACGCGCCGATGAACACCGCTTCGACGGCCAACACCCGGCCACGCTTCTCGTCGGGGGTCACCAGCGGCACCAGGGTGACCCTGATGAACACGCTCACCATGTCGGCCCCAGCGAGCACGACAAGCGCCAAGAAGGCAACCGTGAAGTTGCGAGTGACACCGAGTACCACCGTGCTCGCGCCGAACACCCCGACGACGATCAACAACGTGCGGCCGATACGCCGGCGCAGCGGACGAAACGCAAGCGCGATGGCCATCGCCGCGGCTCCGAAGCCGGGGGCCGCGCGTAGCCAGCCGTAGGCGACGTCACCGACTCCTAGCCGTTCCTCGGCGATCACGGGAAGCAGCGCCACGGCACCGCCGAACAGCACGGCGAACAGATCGAGCGAGATCGCCGCCAGCAAGATCGGCGTGCGCCGGATGAACCGCAGCCCTTCGATCGCGCTCGAGAACGTGGGCCGCTCACCCAGTGCCGCTGGCGCCGGCTTACGCTCGAACGTGACGAGCGACAAGAAGAACCATCCGGCCAGGATGAGCGCCGACGAGCCGGCAAAGGCCACCCACGGATCGATGGCATACAAGAAGCCCGACGCGGCCGGACCAACGATGATCGCGGCAGTCCACGTGGCGGAGTACATCGCGATGACCTTGGGCAACCCACCGACCGGCGCGACCATGGGCGGCATGGCGCGTATCGCCGGTGCCTGGAACGCTCGGCCCACCCCATATGCGGCGGCGATGAGGAACAACGGCCAGACCGACGTGGGCTTCGACAACGCGTACGCCATCAGTCCCAGCGACGCAGCCAACTCGAACGCGACTGCCATCTGGGCAACACGCTTACGATCGAATCTGTCCGCGACGGTGCCGGTCACCAGCACCAGCAAGGCGGTGGGCAAGAACTCGGCCAGACCGATCCACCCGAGATCGATTTCGCGTCCGGTGATGTCGTACACCTGCTTGCCCAAGGCGGCGGCCTGTAGCGATACGCCGGTGAACAGCACGAAGTTGGCCACGAGTAGCCGACGTACCGGCGCGAAGCGCCACACTTCGGCGGTGGTGTAGCTGGGCGTAATGGCGGCGGGAGTACTCACGGCGAACCGGGACGCTAACGCGAAGTGCTACAACCGGGGGCATGACTTCGCTCTCCGACGACACTCGCTGGCTCGACGCCACCGATCAGGCCGCTTTGGTCCGTGATGGCCAGGCCAGCCCGCTCGAACTGCTCGACGCGGCAATCGTGCGGATCGAGGCCATCGATCCCGCCCTCAACGCAGTCATCATCCGCTGGTTCGATGCAGCTCGCGGTGCAGCGTCATCGTCGGCATTGCCCGACGGCCCGTTCCGTGGGGTGCCGTTCTTGCTCAAAGATCTGTGGGCGCACTTCGCGGGCCAGCCACTCACCAACGGGTGCCAAGCGTTGAAGCGCGCGATGCCGATCTCCACATCAGACACCACCTTGGTCTCGCGGTTCCGCGCTGCAGGGCTGGTGACTGCCGGGCGCACCAACAGCCCCGAGTTCGGCAGCCTGCCATGCACCGAGCCCATCGCGTGGGGTGCTACCCGCAACCCGTGGAACACCGATCGTTCCCCAGGCGGGTCGAGTGGCGGGGCAGCCGCCGCGGTCGCGTCGGGCATGGTTCCCATCGCCCACGCCAGCGACGGTGGCGGCTCCATCCGCATCCCTGCGTCTGCGTGTGGGCTCGTGGGCCTCAAGCCGTCGCAGGGCCGCATCACGCTGGGGCCATACCGCGACGAGAGCAACCTGGGTGTCGAGTTGTGTGTCAGTCGCAGTGTGCGCGACACCGCAGCCATGCTCGACGCCGTGCATGGCCCGGGTGTTGGCGACACGGTCATTGCTGCTGCCCCGCTGCGGCCCTACGTGCAAGAACTCGGTGTCCATCCTGGCCGCTTGCGAATCGGTCTCCTCGACCACCATCCGTACGGAGAACCCGTGCATCCCGAGTGTGCCGCGGCCGCACGCGATACGGCACGGCTGCTCGAGTCGTTGGGACACTCGGTCGAGGTCGGTTTCCCGGCAGCGCTCGGCAACCGCGATTTCGCCGGCCGGTTCGGAGCGATGTGGAGCACCAACATGGGTGCGGCGTTTGCTCGTATCGAAGCACAACTCGCACGCCCACTGGGCGACGACGATGTCGAACTCGTCAACCGAGTGCAAGCCGAGTTCGCCCGTGGCGTGAACGGCGTCGAGTACGCGATGGCGCTCGCGGCCAACGTCGACTTCCGCCGCTCCATCCAACAGTGGTGGGCCGACGGCTGGGACCTGCTCGTCACGCCCACGCTCGGCGAGCCGCCAGCCCCCATCGGCACGTTCGCCAACAACCCCGATGCACCCATGGCCCCGCTTGCGCGGTCGGGGGCCTATGTGCCGTTCACACCCGCATTCAACGCCAGTGGCCAGCCGGCCATCAGTCTGCCCATGCACTGGTCGGCCGACGGTCTGCCCATCGGGGTGCAACTGGTGGCCGCGTACGGACGCGAAGACCTGCTC
>JAYTNH010000360.1:0-1856 GCA_043748395.1 Ilumatobacteraceae bacterium
CTCGAAACGGTCGATCCGGTGGTGCTCGGCATGGTTCGCGCCATCCAAGACCGCCTCGAACCACCCGGGTCGTTCTTGTCGTTGCCGGTTCTGCTGCACGGCGATGCCGCGTTTGCGGGGCAGGGTCTCGTGGCCGAATGCCTCGCCATGAGCGACATCAACGGCTACCGAGTCGGTGGCACCATCCACCTCATCATCAACAACCAGATCGGCTTCACCACCAGCCCCCAGTTCGCGCGCAGCTCCATCTACTGCAGCGACGTTGCCAAGACGGTGCAGGCACCCATCTTCCATGTCAACGGCGACGATCCCGAGGCGTGTGTTCGCGTTGCCGAGTTGGCCTTCGAGTACCGCCAGCGATTCCACAAAGACGTGGTCATCGACATGGTGTGCTACCGCCGCTACGGACACAACGAAGGAGACGATCCCAGCTACACCCAGCCACTCATGTACCGCGCCATCAACGAGCGGCGCAGCGTGCGCAAGCTGTACGTCGAGGCGCTGGTGAAACGTGGCGAGCTCACGGTCGACGAGGCCGAAGGCGCACTCGCCGACTTCCACGACAAGCTGCAGGCTGCGCTCGACGAGACCCGCGGCACAGCGCCCGCAGCGGTGAAGGCGCCCAAGCCTCCGAAGGCGCCAGGCGTGCGACCACACGTCGAAACAGGTGTTGCCCGCGAGACCCTCGACGCGATCTTCCACCACCTCACGGCCTATCCCGCCGACTTCACTCCACACCCCAAGCTGGTTCGTCAGTTCGAGAACCGCGCCAAGATCTACCACGACGACGGTCAGGTCGAGTGGGCCACCGCCGAGGCATTGGCGATGGGTTCATTGCTGCTCGAAGGCAGCCCCGTACGGCTGGCCGGTCAAGACAGCCGACGCGGCACGTTCAGCCAGCGCCACGCTGCGCTCATCGACAACGTGAACGAGCGCCCCTGGATTCCGCTCACCGATCTGCCGGGCAAGCAGGCTCCGTTCTGGGTGTACGACAGCTTGCTCAGTGAGTACGCGGCGCTCGGCTTCGAGTACGGCTATGCGGTCGAGAACAAAGACGCGCTCGTGATGTGGGAGGCCCAGTTCGGCGACTTCGTGAACAGCGCCCAGATCGTGGTCGACCAATACATCGTGGCCGCCGAAGACAAGTGGGGCCAGACCAACGGACTCGTGTTGCTGCTGCCGCACGGTTTCGAGGGACAGGGGCCCGAGCACAGCTCGGCGCGCATCGAGCGCTTCCTCACGTTGTGCGCAGAAGACAACATGCAGGTGTGCAATGCCACCACAGCGGCGCAGTACTTCCACCTGCTTCGCCGCCAGGTACGGCGCGAGCTGCGCAAGCCGCTGGTGCTGTTCACCCCCAAGGGCCCGCTGCGCATGAAAGAGAGCCGATCCATGGTCGACGAGCTCACCGTCGGCTCGTTCCAAGAGGTGCTCGACGACCCGTTCGTCGCCGACCGCAGCGCTGTACAGCGGGTGGTGTTGTGCAGCGGCAAGGTGGTGTGGGACATCATGTCCGAACGCGACAAGCGCAGCGCCCCGGTGGCCGTCGTACGCGTCGAGCAGCTCTACCCATTCCCGATGGAGCAGATCAGTGCCGTGCTGCAGCAGTACCCCAACGCCAAGCACGTGGTGTGGCTGCAGGAAGAACCCGACAACATGGGCCCCTGGAGGTTCGTCGAGGCGAGGCTGTGGCGCATCAAGGAACAGGGCTACGACCTCCGCCTCGTCAGCAGGGTGGGCAGTGGCAGCCCCGCAACCGGCTCGAAGCCCATCCACGACCAAGAGCTCGCCGATCTCATGGACGAGACGCTCGACGGGTTGTAGGGCAGGGGCTAACGGTCAGGGCGCTCGTCGTC
>JAYTNH010000361.1:0-6659 GCA_043748395.1 Ilumatobacteraceae bacterium
TGGCTCGACAACCGGGGCGTTCTACACTGCACCCGTCGACGAGACGTCTGCGGGGGAGTAGTGGAAAAAGTCACCACCAAACGAATGGCGCTCTTTTCAGGGCGTACCCATCCGGCGTTGGCCCAAGAGGTCGCCGAGCATCTGGGTGTCGATCTTGGCAATGCCAACATCACCGAGTTCGCCAACGGCGAGGTACGCCCCCGATTCGGCGAAAGCATTCGGGGTGCCGACGTGTTCATCATGCAGACCCACTACGGGTGCGATGGGCGCAGCATCAACGACTCCATCATGGAGCAACTGATCATGATCGATGCAGCATCTCGGGCCTCGGCCAAGCGCATCACTGCCGTGTGCCCGTTCTATGGCTATGCCCGCCAAGACCGCAAGGCCGAAGGTCGCGAGCCCATCACCGCCCGCCTGGTCGCCGACCTGTTCAAGGCCGCCGGCGCCAAGCGCATGGTGTCCATCGACCTGCACAGCGGCCAGATCCAAGGTTTCTTCGAGGGTCCGGTCGATCACCTCACGGCGACACCAGTGCTCGAGAACTACATCCGCCAGAACGGTTCGCAGCCGGTCATCGTGTCGCCCGACGCCGGTCGTATCAAGGTGGCCCAGCGCATGGCTCAGCACCTCGGTGATATTGGTGCTGACCTGGCGTTTGTCTACAAACGCCGACCCAAGGGCACCGCGAATGTGGCGGTCGCGCTCGAAGTGATCGGCGATGTCGAGGGCCGGCTGTGCGTGCTCACCGACGACATGATCGACACTGGCAGCACCATCGTGTCTGCCGCCGACCTGCTGCTCGAACGCGGTGCCACCGAAGTATGGGCAATGGCCACCCACGGCGTGCTCAGCGGCCCTGCGTGCGACCGATTGAAGAACTCGCGCATCGCGCGGGTGGTGCTCACCAACACGCTGCCCCTACCTGGCGAGAAGTGCTTCGACAAGGTCGAGGTGCTGTCGATTGCCCCACTCATCGCCGATGCGCTCAACGCCGTGTTCGAAGACACCAGCGTCAGCGACATCTTCGGCGGCGAAAACCAGAGTTGAACCACCCCAAACCGTAGCAACCGTCGCAACCGTCGCAACCCTGCCGGTCGCCGGTAGCATCTCTAGCCGTTCTCGATCACGCCGATCAACTGTCTCGTCACCTTGAGGGTCCCATGTCGCAAACCAAGCTCGCCGCAACCACAGGTCGCACTACCGGCTCGCCGGCATCACGACGACTGCGTGCCACCGACCACATCCCTGGTGTGCTCTATGGCCACGGCATGACGCCCATCAGCCTCACCGTCGAGCGTCGTGGCCTGCGCGCCGCGCTCAACGGCCCGGCCGGTGTGAACACGGTGCTGGCGCTCGAGGTCGATGGCACCAGCTACCCCGCTGTCATCAAAGAACTGCAGCGCCACCCTGTTCGCCGCAACGTCAGCCACATCGACTTCCTGCAGGTCAACATGAACGAGGCCATCACGGTCAACGTGCCGTTGCACCTCGTGGGCGAGGCCAAGGCCGTACAGGCAAACAACGGTCTGGTCGACCCTGCCGTCGATCACATCGAGGTGTCCTGCACGCCCAGCAACATGCCGAACGAGTTCGTCTACGACATCTCCGACATGGACGTCACCGACGTCATCCGCCTCTCGCAGCTCACCATGCCCAAGGGTGTCACCGCGCTCGGCGATCCTGACATGCCGATCATCACCGTGCTCCTCATTGCGGCCGAGAGCCAGGCCGCCACGGGCGCAGCCGGCGAAGGCACCGAGGGCGCTGCCGCCGGTGAAGCCGACACCGACGCCTCGGGCGCCGAGTCCGCCAGCGAGTGATCCACCCAGCGTGATCGACGCGCTGGTCGTAGGCCTGGGTAACCCTGGCAAAGAATACGCGCGCACGCGTCACAACGTGGGCGAAGAAACCATCTCGGTGCTCGCCTCGCGAGTCGACGAGAAGTTCAAAGCAGGCCGCGACCGCGCCCTGGTGGCCGACGCTCGCGTGGCCGGGAAGCACGTCATCCTCGCCTTCCCCACCACCTACATGAACGACAGCGGCGTGGCCGTTGGCGCACTCATGCGCCGCCACAAGCTCACCGAACCCCTGCAACTCATCGTGGTGCACGACGAACTCGACCTGCAGCCGGGAGTGGTGCGGGTGAAGGTGGGCGGTGGGCTCGCCGGCAACAATGGCCTACGCAGCATCGTGCAACACGTGCACACCCAGGACTTCATTCGCGTGCGCATCGGCATCGGCAAGCCGCCCTCCAAAGAACATGGCGCAAACCATGTGCTGTCGCGCATTCCGATGGCCGAGCGCGAATCGCTCGATGTGGCCATCCAACTCGCTGCCGATGCCGTCGAGGTGTTGCTCGCCGACGGCCCCGACGCGGCCATGCGTCAGTTCAACTCGCTCTGACCCCATTCACCCACCGAACTTTGGTCATGAGTGGTCGCTGAGCAGCCACTCACAGCCAGAATTCGGGATGGGAGGGGAGTTACCCTGGGCGGCCGCATGCGTCTTTCCTCGCTCCCTCCCCTGCTGCGCGCCGAGTCGGCGCTGACGCAAGCGTTCGGCAACCCCAACGGGTTCGTCGCCGTGCCCGAGGCCGCACGCGCCATCACCGTTGCCGCGCTCGCGCAGTTGAGCAATCGCCGTCCGCTCGTGGTGGCCTGCCCTACCGGCACCGACGCCGGCCAATTGTTCGACGACCTGTCGAGCTACATGCCCGACGGCGAGGTGATGCTGTTCCCGGCATGGGAGACGCTGCCCTTCGAGCGAGTGAGCCCGAGCGTCGAGACGATGGGCCGCCGACTCGAGGTGCTCTGGCGACTCCAGTCACCCGACCGTTGCCCTGCCATCGTGGTGGCCGGCGTGCGTGCGTTGCTGCAACGCCTAGGGCCTGGCGCCGTCGAAGTACAACCGATCATCGTACGCCCCAACGACGTGCTCGACCCAGAGGTACTCGTGCGCACGCTCGTCGGCCTCGGATACCGCCGTGAGGAACTGGTGGAACACCGCGGCGAGGTGTCGCAGCGCGGTGCCATCGTCGATATCTACCCATCCACCGCCGATGCCCCTATTCGCATCGACTTGTGGGGCGACGAAGTCGAGCGCCTCACCGAGTTCGGCGTCAACGATCAGCGCAGCACACACGATCTCGCCGAAGCACTCATCTTCCCGGCTCGCGAGTTACTGCCCAGCGAGGAGGTGAGCGAGCGCGCCGCGTCGCTCGTAGCGAGCGAGCCGTGGGGCCGCGAACACTGGGAACGACTCAGCGAGGGCCTCGTCTTCGATGGCATGGAGAGTTGGCTGCCGTGGCTGGTCGACGGCGACGTGTTGCTCACCGACGTGTTGCCCGAACGAGCCAAAGTCGCACTGATCGAACCGCGCCGCATGCGCGATCGCGCCAACGACCTACTCGCCGAAGAGGACGACCTCGCCCGCGCCCTGGCCGGTACGTGGGCACGCGATCCCGACCTCACATTTCCACGATTGCACGCCAATACCGATCGCCTGCTCGGCGCACAACACAGCACCTGGACGTTGAGCTCGGCACCCGAGACGCCCGACTCGCCGATCATCGCCGCGAGTGGTTGGGGGCCGGTCGTCGGCGACGGCGAGGGGCTCGCGCAGCGCCTGCTGCAGCTCATCACCGACAAGTACACGGTGGTGGTTGCGGCCGACGGTACCGGCTCGGCCCAACGTCTTGCCGCGCTGTTACGTGAACGCGGGCTCGAGTTTGCAGTGCTGCCCGAGACCGGCGAACACAACCTCGCCAAGCCGGGCGGCTACATCGTGGTTGCGCCGTTGCACCGCGGGTGCACGGTGCCAGCGGCCAAGCTTGCCGTGGTTGCCGAAGCCGACCTCACCGGGCGCCGCCGCGCCCACCGCCAGGCTCGGCCGCGCAAGCGCCAAGGCACCGGCGTGTTCGAAGACCTCAAGGCCGGCTACTACGTGGTGCACTACCAGCATGGCGTCGGCCAGTACCAAGGCATGGTGAAACGCACCATCGGCGGCATCGAACGCGACTACTTGCTGCTCGGCTACAAGGGTGGCGACAAGCTGTACGTGCCGAGCGACCAGATCGACTCGTTGCGTCAGTACGTGGGCGGCGAGACGCCATCGCTGCACCGCCTCGGGGGCAGCGACTTCGCCAAGGCCAAGTCGAAGGTGCGCAGTGCTGTCCGCGAGATCGCGCAAGAACTCGTGGTGCTCTATCAGCAGCGGGTGAACAGCACGGGTACGGCGTTCTCGCCCGACACGCCATGGCAGCGCGAGATGGAAGATTCGTTTCCCTTCGTCGAAACGCCCGACCAGCGCACCGCCATCGACGACACGAAACACGACATGGAGCAGCCCTTTCCGATGGATCGCCTGGTGTGCGGCGATGTCGGTTTCGGCAAGACCGAGGTTGCCATCCGTGCTGCGTTCAAGGCCATCCAAGACGGCAAGCAGGTCGCCGTACTCGCACCCACCACGCTGCTCGCGTCGCAGCACGGCAACACGTTCGCCGACCGCTTCGCGGGCTACCCCATACGCGTCGAGGTGCTCAGCCGGTTCCTCACCAACAAAGAAGCGAAGCTCGTCATCGAGGGTCTGGCGAATGGCGATATCGACTGCGTGATCGGCACCCACCGCCTGCTGCAAGAAGGCGTCACGTTCAAAGACCTCGGTCTGCTCATCGTCGACGAGGAGCAACGATTCGGGGTGCAGGCCAAAGAACAGATGAAGAAGTTCAAGGTGAACGTCGACGTGCTCACGCTCACCGCCACGCCCATCCCCCGAACGCTCGAGATGAGTCTGGTGGGTATCCGCGACCTGTCGCTACTGCAGACACCGCCGGCCGATCGCCAGCCCATCCTCACCTTCGTCGGGGGTTACGACGAACGTGTCGCCATCGAGGCCATCCGCCGCGAACTGCTGCGTGAAGGCCAGGTGTTCTGGGTGCACAACCGCGTGCAAACCATCGACATGGCTGCATCGCGTCTGCGCGAACTGGTGCCAGAGGCACGCATCGCGATCGCGCACGGGCAGATGGACGAGGGCTCGCTCGAGCAGGTGGTGGTCGACTTCTGGGAAGGCAACTACGACGTGCTGGTGTGCACCACCATCATCGAGAGCGGCATCGACATGCCCACGGTGAACACGCTGGTGGTCGAGCGCGCCGACCTGCTCGGCCTCGGCCAGATGCACCAGATTCGTGGACGCGTCGGCCGCAGCGGATCACGCGCGTACGCCTACCTGTTCCACCCCCCTGAAGCTCGGCTCACCGAGGAGGCGTACGAACGGTTGCGTACCATCGGAGAAGCGACCGAACTGGGCAGCGGGTTCAAGATCGCGATGCGCGACCTCGAGATTCGTGGCGCAGGCAACTTGCTGGGCGAGGCCCAATCGGGTCACATCGCGGCCGTGGGCTACGACCTGTACTGCCAGATGGTAACCGAGGCCGTGACCGAGATGAAGGGCGAGACGGTGCAGACGCCGAGCGACTTGAAGCTCGATGTGCCCACCGATGCCTACCTGCCCACCGACTACGTGACGAAGGAAGAACTCCGGCTCGAGGCCTACCGCCGACTCGCCGCAGTGACCACCGCTGTTGAGGTCGACGACATTCGTACCGAATGGGAAGACCGCTACGGACCGGTTCCTGACCCGGCCGAATCGCTGTTGGCGGTGGGTTCGCTGCGCGCTGAATGTCATCGCCTTGGGCTACGCGATGTGAGCATCACGCCCGGCCAGGCGCGCCTCGGCCCGCTCGACCTGAAGGTCAGCGAGGAGCTGCGCCTGCGACGCCTCGATCGCAATGCCCTACACAAGCCCGATCAGCGGCAACTGGTGGTGCCAATCCCGCGCGGCGTCGACGACGCGCAGTACCTGGTCAGCTTCCTGCTCAAGCTCGTGCCGCCGGCCGCTGCGAACTGAGACCACATGCGTCTGCAGCTCGCCCGCCCGACCGACCACCCTGCGGTGGTCACCTGGCCGCTGACCGCACGGCTCGATGACTGGGCCATCGACGGCCTGCACAATGTGAGCGGTCTGCACCGCCACGTGGTGCGCCTGCTCGAACACGGGGACACCACCTATGTGGTGAAGGAGATTCCCGATCGACTGGCCCACCGCGAGTACAGGCTGCTACGCGAGCTCGCCGACGCGGGGCTTCCCACGGCCGAAGTCGTTGGTGTGGTCACCGACCGCGCCAACGACCTCGATGGCCTGCTCATCACCCGCCACCTCGACTACTCACTGCCCTATCGACTGCTGCTCTCGGGGCGCGGCCTGCAGATTCCATACCTGGGCGATCGGCTACTCGACGCGCTGGCGGGCCTGCTCGCACGACTGCATCTCGCCGGTTTCTTCTGGGGTGACTGCTCGCTGTCGAACACGCTGTTCAGACGCGACGCCGGCGCGCTCAGTGCGTACATCATCGACGTCGAGACCGGTGAGCGGCACCCCTCGCTCAGCGACGGGCAACGTGCGCTCGACCTGCAGATCGCCACCGAGAACGTCGCCGGCGACCTGTACGACCTACAGGTCGGCGGACTGCTCGCCGATGGCATCGACCCGTGGGAGACCGCGCTCGCCATCCAAACATCGTACGACGCGTTGCTCATCGAGCTCACGGGCATCGACGAGTTCAACGCCGACGAGACCTATCGGGTCGATCAACG
>JAYTNH010000362.1:0-1955 GCA_043748395.1 Ilumatobacteraceae bacterium
GTCGCCGACGAGAACAGCGATCCCATCGTGGTCGACTGGCGAGCACCCGTTGCCGAACCGTTCTACCGAGCCACAGGTCGCGAGCCCATGGGTCTGGCGCGTCGCCGTCACTTCTCGGTGCACGGCCGTACGTTGCTGGGCCTCGAGGACGAGTTGTTCGGCGAGGGCCACCTTGGCATCGGCAATGAAGATCTCGACAGCGATGCAGCCGATGAGGCCAGCACCGCAGTCAGGCCGGGTTCGGGTCTGCGTGGGTACAGCACCTTGCTGGCTGCTCTGCAGCGTGGTCGCACCGGCCAGCTCGGCGACATCGTGGCTACCATCCAAGGCGAGCAGGACGAGATCATCCGCTCGGCGCATGCCGGTGTTTTGGTGGTGCAGGGCGGTCCCGGCACCGGCAAGACCGTGGTGGCGCTGCACCGTGCCGCCTACTTGCTGTACACGTACCGCTTCCCGCTCGAAGAACAAGGTGTGCTGGTCATCGGGCCCAACCGGGTGTTCTTGCGCTACATCGAGCGCGTGCTGCCGTCGCTCGGTGAGGCCGGCATCGAGCAAGTGGTGCTTGCCGATTTGGTGCGCGACGTGCTGTGGGCGCGCTACGCCATCGACCCCGCCGACAGTCCGCTCACGGGCATGGTGAAGGGCGACACGCGCATGTCGTTGGTCATCGATCAAGCGGTCACCGATCGCGAACGCGCGCTGCGCGACGACCTGGTGGTGCCGTTCCGCACGGGCTACCTACGCCTGCGCGCCGACGACACGTCGCGCATTGTCAAGGCAGCGCAGCGGCGGTTCCGCCGGCACAACGCGGCACGTCGTTGGGTCGAAGGCGAGGTGTGGGCCACCATGGCGGCCAGCTGGCGCGACGATTCCATCACCGTGGCCGACGTGAAGGAAGCGATGCGTGCGCTGCCCGATGTGCGTCAGGCACTCGAGCGCATCTGGCCGGTGCTTTCACCCGCCGAGTTGTTGCACGATCTGTTCGGCAGCAAGGCACTGCTCAAGCTGGCTGCACAACGCCACCTCAGCGAGGCCGAGTATCTGTCGCTGTATCGGCCGCGCATGGCCGACGTCGACGAAGTGCGCTGGACCGACAACGACGTTGCCCTGCTCGACGAGGCCCGCAACTACCTCGGGGTGCGCCCTGGCCGCACTTCGCAGCCGGGTGTTCGGCCCGACGATGCCGACGAGATCCGCACCTATGGCCACATCGTCATCGACGAAGTGCAAGATCTCACGCCCATGCAGTTGCGTATGGTCGAGCGCCGGTCACTCAACGGCAGCATGACCGTGGTGGGCGACATCGCCCAGGCCACCGGAGCGCTTGCGCCCGACACCTGGGACGATGTCCTCGCGCACCTGCCGTCGCAGCGCCCGTCGCGGGTGGTGGGCCTCAGCGTCGGCTATCGCATTCCGGCGCAGATCATGGAGCTCGCCAACCGTGTCATGATGGCCGCCACGCCGTCGCTGAGGGCGCCCACCAGCGTGCGTCTGGGCGACGAGAAGCCCGAGTTCATCTCGGTCGAGGCCAGCGAACTACTGGCCGCTGTGTCAACGGCTACTCGGCAACTCGAGATGGAGCTCTCCGATGGCAACATCGCGGTCGTGGTGCCCGACTCCATGTTCGAACGGGTGTCGGCCGAGCTCGATCGGGTCGGCATCGAGCACGGTCGCGCTACCCGCACGGGGCTCGACATGGGTATCACGGTGGTTCCGGTCAGCGTCGTGAAGGGTCTCGAACTCGATGGCGTCGTGGTGGTCGAGCCGGCGTTGGTGGTGGCCGAGGAGCAGCAGGGCCTGCGTGCGCTCTACGTCGCCCTCACCCGCAGCACCCGCCGCCTGTTGGTGGTGCACAGCCTTGCGCTGCCCGCCCCCATGCTCATCGACTGACCGGCGACGATCCGGCACCGTGACCAGGGGGAAACGCGGGAGCTAGTGTCCAGCGTCACAGGGGG
>JAYTNH010000363.1:0-7099 GCA_043748395.1 Ilumatobacteraceae bacterium
CTTCTGGGCCAATGGCATCGACTGGACCACCGAGAAGGTGGAAGATCTCGATGCGTGCGAAGACTTCCTCGTGAACGAGTTCGCTCAACACATCAAGGCCTTCGATTCCTACCCCGGCATCAACCTCACCTCGGGTAACTACGCGCTGTCGCAGGTGTGGAACGGCGACGCCCGCCAGGGTCTCATTGCGGTCGAAGACGCCGGCGACGACCCCGCGCAATACACCTGGGGCATCGGTGCTCCCGAGACCGAACTCTGGATGGACAATTGGTGCATCGTCAAGGGTGCCAAGAACCTCGATGCGGCCTACGACTTCATCAACTTCATCCTCGACAACACCAACTCCATCACCGACCTCGAGTACCACGGCTACAACACCGGCCTCAACGACATCGAGAGCCTGCTTCCCGCCGATCTGGTGTACAAGGAACTCATCTTCTTCACCGACGAAGAGGTCGCCGGCATGCGCGGCGGTGCCGTCAACTCGGCGCAGGACCGTCTCATCGACATCTACAACAAGGTGAAGGCCAAAGCCGGCGCCTGACCATGACCGCAGTCGTCACCGCGCCGTCACGCGTTCGCACGCTGCGAGCGCCGAAGTTCCTGCTCGCTGTGCCCGCATGGGCATGGTGGGTGGTGTTCTTCGCGGCACCGGTGGCGTTGGTGATCGTCTCCAGTTTCGGCGCCAAGATTCCCGGCTCGGCAGGTCGGGTGAGCCTCGACAATCCCAGCTTCGATCGGTACAGCGAAGCGTTCGACGACACCTTCCGTACCGTGTTGTGGCAGGGCCTGCGCACTTCGATCACTGGAACAGCGCTGTGCCTGGCGATCGGCTTTCCTATGGCCTACTTCTTGGCGGTGAAGGTGCGCAAGCGTAAGGGCCTCCTGCTCGCGTTGCTGATGATCCCGTTCTTCACGAACTTCCTCATCCGCACAGTGGCGTGGCGCATCGTGCTCGCCCCGAAGGGCTTTTTGTCGAACCTGTTGGTCGATTGGGGGCTTCGCGATCGCGGACTCGACATTCTCGACAGCCGGCTGGCCGTGCAGATCGGCGTGGTCTACAACTATCTCCCGCTGATGGTGTTCCCGCTGTTCGTTGCGCTCGACCGCCTCGATCCTGCACTCCGCGAGGCCAGCAAAGATCTCGGCGCCAACCGCGTCCGTACGTTCGTTCAGGTTACGTTGCCGTTGGCGATGCCGGGCATCGTTGCAGGGTTGGTGCTGGTGTTCGTGCCGCTGTCGGGCGACTACATCACCGCCTCTGTCCTCGGTGGCGCCAAGGGCAACATGCCTGGTGCACTCGTTGCGTCACAGTTCATCCAAGGTCAAGATCCGGCGAGTGGCGCGGCCATTGCGGTGGTGCTGATCCTGTCGATTCTTGCGGTGCTCGGCGCGTTCGCGGTCGTTGGTCGACTCACCGCCTCGTTGCTCCGACAACGTCGGTCGCTGGGCCTCACGCAGGGGGCGACCTGATGGCGCGCAAGGAAGGTCGCGCGCTCAACGCGGGCCTTGGTGTGTGGTCAGGGCTCGTGTACGCGTTCTTGTTCATTCCGATCATCTACGTGGTCGTCCATTCGTTCTCGGGCGCACGAAGCTTCCTGGTGTGGGGCGGCTTCTCGACCGAGCCGTACTCGAAGATGCTCGACAACCAGCAGCTCCGCGATGCCGTCACCAACTCGTTCAAAGCAGCAATCGGCGCCACGTTGGTATCGGTGGTGCTCGGGTCGTTGGCGGGCATCACACTGGCGCGGCGAGCCGGCAAGTGGACCATCGGGTTCATGGCCATCGTGCTGCTCATCCTCACCACGCCCGAGATCGTCGATGCCATCGGCTTGCAATTGTGGTTCGTACGGCTGGGGTCGTCGTTCCGTGAGGGCATGTTGCCACTGTGGATCGGCCAATCCATCTTCTCGTCAGCGGTGGTCACGCTCATCGTGCGCGCCCGAATGACGGGCATGGACGAAACCCTCGAACAGGCGGCTGCCGACCTGTACGCCACGCCGTTCCGAGCGTTCCGACAGATCACGCTGCCGCTCGTCGCCCCGGCAATTCTTGCTGGCGGCCTGCTGGCGTTCACGTTCAGTCTCGACAACGTCGTGGTCACTCAGTTCGTGTCGTCCCCCGACAACACCACGTTTCCCGTGTACGTGTTCGGGCTCACGCGCACCGTCATGCGACCCGCTGTCGGCGCCATGTCGACCGTGCTCATCGGCCTCACCCTGGTGGCGTTGGCGCTGGTTGCGTTCGTGTTGCGTCGCTCGGGCGACGACAGTTCGAAGATCGCCGCCACCCTCACGGGCAACTGACATGCGCGTGGTCGTCGTCGGTGCCGGCATGGCCGGACTCACCGCGACCCGGCTCCTCACCGAGAGCGGCGGCGATGTCGAGTTGATCGAGGCGGGTCAGCGCGTGGGCGGCCGGGCGCGCACCGTGCGTGATCGATTCGTGCACGGCCAGTTCGCCGAAAGCGGTGCCGAATGGGTCGACACGGCACACACGCGCATGTTGGCGCTGCTCGATCGCCATGGCCTCGGTCTACTGGGCGAGGGCGAACAGTGGACCACATTGAGGCGTTGGTTGCATCGCAATGGGGTGCTCATCAGTGCCGACGATCTAAGCGATGTCGAGCCAGGTCTTCTTGCCGAGTTCGATCACTTCGACTCAATCGTGTCGGCCGTGGCTGCCGGTATTGCCGACCCGGCTCGGCCGCAGGACCACCCAACGGCCGCCACAATCGATGCTCAATCGCTCGCCGACGTTGCCCGCCAAGCAAACCTCGGCGCGATTGCGACGCTCTTCAAGCTGCGCGACAGTCAGGGCGAGTTCGCCGAGGAGCCGAACGGGGTGTCGTTGCTGTTCGCCGCCCAGCAGCGTGCGCAGGCCGACGCGACCGATCACGGCGGTGATGGCGTTCGCTCGCATCGCATTGTCGAGGGTCTCGACTCGCTCGTGCAGGCAATGGCGGCCGAAGTAGAGACCTCGTTGCGCCTCGGCGAAGCGTTGGTGGCCATCGAGCACGATGCGCACCATGTGGTGGTGCACACGTCGACTCGAAGCCTGCACGTCGATCAGGTGGTGATTACCTGCACATTGCCGGCGTTGCGCTGGGTGCGGTTCGATCCTGTACTGCCGCAGCCGGTTGCGAGCGCGTTGACCCACCTTGGTTACGGCACCGTCACCAAGACCGCCGTACAGTTCGCGCATCGGTCGTGGTCAGCCGGCTACACCACGTCCGACGGGCGGGCTCAGCGCGCCTACGATCCCACGGTCGATCGTCCCGGCGAGACCGGCATCATCATGTCGTACTGCGGCGGCAACGGCGGACGCGAGCTCGCCGAACTCGACGAGACCACACGACTCGACCTGATCGCCGGCGAACTGCAAGCGATGCACCGTATGCGCGAGCGGGTGGTCGGTGGATTTTCACGGGCATGGTCCGGTGAGCCCCGATTCGGTGGTTCGTACGCCTGCTACGGGCCCGGCCAGGTCACCCAGTACTGGGAGGCGCTGCGTCGCCCGCTCGGTCGCATCTGGCTGGCAGGTGAGCACACCGCCACCTGCACCGGGTATCTCGAGGGCGCGGTCGAAGCGGCCGAAACAGTCTCGGCGGCCATCGTCGCACAGGGTTAGACTCGCCACTCACATGCCTCCAAGTACCAGCCAAATCCGATCTGACCACACCCGATCGGGCCCACCCCGCGTTGCGGTAGCGCCTGACGGTGCACCCGATTGGCTGCACGATGCGGTCACACAAGGTGGCGGGCACGTCGTGCCACTCGACGAGGCCGAGGCCTTGGTCTGGGCGGCGCCTCGTGATCCCTCCGGCCTCGAACTGGTACTCACCGACGCGCCTCACCTGCACTGGGTCCAGTTGCCGTTCGCCGGCATCGAGATGTATGCGCATCTGGTCGACAACGATCGCCTGTGGACCTGCGGCAAGGGTGTGTACGCCGAACCCGTTGCCGAGCTGGCGTTGTCGTTGGCGTTGGCGGGTCTTCGTGGCCTGATCCCCTACGCGCGGACCAATGAATGGGGTCCCCCGATTGGGCGCAACCTGCTGGGCGCAAACGTCACCATCCTTGGTGGAGGCGGTATCACAGAGTCGCTCCTGCGGTTGTTGCAGCCGTTCGGGTGCCACACCACGGTGGTTCGCAATCGGGTCGAGGCGATGACGGGCGCCGACGACGTGCTCGAAGCCGATCGGTATGTCGACGCGCTCGCGGGTGCCGATGTGGTGGTGCTGGCCTTGGCACTCACAGCCGAAACCGAGGGCATGATCTCACGCAACGAGCTCGATCTGATGGAGAACCATGCGTGGTTGATCAACGTCGCGCGTGGGCGCCACGTGGTCACCGACGACCTCGTGTGGGCGTTGCGTAACAACGTCATCGGGGGTGCCGCGCTCGATGTCACCGATCCCGAACCGTTACCGAGTGGGCACCCATTGTGGAGCCTTCCCAACTGCATCATCACACCACACGTCGGTAACACGCCGGCTATGGCGGTGCCGCTGCTGTCAGAGCGCATCACCGTGAACGTGAGCCGGTTTGCGAAGGGTGAGCCGCTCCTCGGCCCGGTCTACCCTCACCTCGGGTACTGACCGTGGCAAGTGCGCCCGACGCCGCTGCAATTGTCGGCGCGCTCGCCGACGACGACCGCAGGTCGGTGTTCGCGGCTGTGCAGCTGGGCGCCTGCGATCTCGGTGCGATTGGATCGGCGACTGGCTTGGTGCAGCCGCAGGCCGCCAAGGCGCTGGGTCGTTTGGTCGACGCTGGATTGGTGAGCCTTGAGCAGGGTCGGTTCGTAGTGGCGGGCGACACCTTTCGCGCCGCAGCTCGCGTCGCGCTGACACGACCACGATCTACCGAGCACGACGCGGCACCGGTTGAAGCTCGCAAGGTGCTCGATGTGTTCGTAGCCGAGGGTCGAATCACCTCCATCCCATCGGCGGGCAGCAAGCGCCGCGTCGTGCTCGACTGGCTGGCGCAGCACTTCGAGCCAGGTCAGCGCTACTCCGAACCGATGGTGAATCTGGTCATCGGGCAATGTCACCCAGACACTGCTGCGCTGCGTCGATACCTGGTCGACGAGGGCCTCATGTCACGCGATGCAGGCGAATACTGGCGATCGGGTGGCACCACGTGGACCACTACCGAACGCTGAACATCGAGCCCTCAGCATCGCCGGCCCAGGTGCGCACTGCGTTTCGCGAGGCTGCGCGGGTACATCACCCCGATGCTCACGGCGGCTCGTCCGATCGCATGGCCAGCATCAACGAGGCATGGCGCGTACTCGGCAATGCAGCCAGCCGCGCCGCGTACGACGCTGGCATCCGGTCTCAGGCCGAGCCGCCGCATGCGTCATCGCCCGCGCCGTCGGTCGTGACAAGGCCCGCCCAAACCGTCGCGCCGGATGTCGAACCGGCACGGTTTCCGTGGCGGTTCATGTTGGCAATGGCGGCAGTTGGTATGGCGTTCGTCGTGTTCGGTGCGGTCACCTTTCAACCCAGTGAGGCGCCACCGCCCGACCGGCTCGTGGGCGCTGGTTCGTGCGTCGTGTTCGAGCCGAATGGCGACGCTGCCGAGGTGCTCTGCACAGCTCCATTCGACGGGGTCGTCGAATCGATCGTCGCCTTCGACGGTGTGTGCCCGGTGGGTCTCGAGCCGCACCGCGACAAGCAAGGTCTCGGCATCGCCTGCGTCCGACTCCCGTAGTCATCTGCGGCTACCTTGCACAGATGACCGACCGCCTCGACGCGCTGCAGGCAGAGCTCGAGCGCTGGGCCGTGGCGCATTACTCCGGGTTGACCACCTCCGGGGCGGTCTCGGTGCACGGGCTCGAGACCATGCCCGGTCATGCCGGGCTGTCGTTCGGCTTTCGGGTGATGCGTGACAGCACTGTGCTCGACGATCTCGTCATGCGTGTGCCGCCCAAGGGAGTGCGGCGCTCGGGGAACACCGACGTGCTGCGCCAGGTGCCCTTGCTTCGTGCGCTGGCCGCTCACGGCGTGCCGGTTGCGCCGATCGTGTGGTGGGACGCAGATGAGCAGTGGTTCGAGGTGCCGTACCTCATGGCCGGTCGAGTCGCCGGCGACACATGGAACGTTCGCGGGGCCGCCGCGGTCGATGTCGAAGCGGCTACAGCCGCGGCCAAGGGTGTGTTCCGGCAAGCTGTCGAGACGCTCGCACTCATCCATGCTGTGCCATGGCGCGACGGCCTTGCTGATTGGGAACCGGTCAAAGAACTCACCGCCGAGGTGGTCTTCTGGGACAAGTTGCTCGACAAGGCAGCCGACCCGGCATGGGCCGACGCCGGGCGAGTGGTGCGCGACCTGCTGTTGCAGTCGGTGCCGGCGAACCCGACGGTCGGTGTCTTTCACGGCGACTTCCAGACCAACAACATCCTGTACCACGATGGCACGCTGCAGGCAGTGATTGACTGGGAGATCAGCGGCATCGGGGCGCAATTGCTCGATCTTGGTTGGCTGCTGATGATGAACGATCCACTGAGCTGGTTCGATGGCGAAGGGCTCAGCATCGTTCCGCCCTTCGATCAGATCGTGGCGTGGTACTCGAGTGCGATTGGATACGAGGTCACGCTGCACGACGTGGCTTGGTATCGCGCGTTGTCTGGCTACCGGTTCGGGGTGATCTCGTGCTTCAACGTCATGTTGCACCGCACGGGTAAGCGCGTCGACGCGGAGTGGGATCGCATCGCGCCGAGTGTCGAGTACCTGTTCGGACGGGCCAAGTCGCTGCTAGATTCGGGTGCTTCCGGGGCGATTAGCTCAGTTGGTTAGAGCGCTGCCTTCACACGGCAGAGGTCACAGGTTCGAGTCCTGTATCGCCCACCCGGTGTGTGCGTGAGTAAGTTGTCGCGGTATGACAAGGCTCTGCGAGCGTCCCGGATGCTCGCAGCGAGCCGAGTTGTATTACGGCATCCATGCCGAGCATCTCACCGTGTGGATTGCGTCGATCGACGTGGCCAGCAATGTTCGCGCCGGTGTGTTGTGCCGCCGCCACGCCGACGCCATGGTGGTGCCTCTGGGCTGGATGCTCGACGACCAACGCGAGCCGGTTCCGCAGCTCTTCAAGGCGCC
>JAYTNH010000364.1:0-12323 GCA_043748395.1 Ilumatobacteraceae bacterium
GTGTAAGTGAGCTTCACGAGACGGGGCGGCTCGGTGCTACCACGGTTGACACCCAACATGCCACCGCAGCCCATCACTTCGAGTTGGTCGCGACCGAACACCTCGATGGTGAGACCAGATGCTGCAGCGACCTCGACCGCCTTGTCGGCCATCTTGCGAGCGGTGAGGATGGAGGGCGGCGTGTTCGCCAGATCGCGTGCCAACGCTGTTGCCGCTGACGTGACCAGGCCGGCGTCGACGCCGGCAGCGGCACCTTTGGCTCGACGCTCGCCGACGGCCAGGGTGAGATCTTGCAAGCGGGCCGAAGCCTTGTCGGTCTTGAGTCCGTGGTACTTGTACGCAGCGAGAGCGGCACCCTCGACAACGGCCTGCGCCGCGGCCGCAGCGTCGACGCCGTCGAGGTCGGCGAGCGTGGTAGCGATCGATGTGCGCTTGCCCGCAGCGCGCACCAGCGCGGCAGCAGCGAGTCGGAGGTCCTTGACGTTGAGCTTCGATGCGTCGCCGATGCCGACCGCGATCTGGCTCGCGCCGGCGGCGGCCGGAACGAGCAGCGTCTGACCGACCTTGCCCTCGAAGCCGTGCGCAGCAAGCGCCGATCGGCTGAGGCCGAGGCTGCGCGCGACGGCACCACTGGTGCCGACGGGGACGCCGACGGCATCGACCTGCTTCGGGACGGTTCGGGTGATCTTGACGGTGACAGTCACAGGGCTCCTTCAGACAGGTCTTGACGATCGGCTTCGACAGGTTAGGGCGTGACCACCTGGCGTCACGCGTCGCGGGCGATGAGGCTGGTGCCTTCTTGCCAGCGAGCCATCGTCCACAGCAAGTCGCTCAGCCGGTTGAGGTACGGCACCACCAACGACGGCGGTGCAGCGGCCACCAGCGAATGCCGTTCGGCGCGGCGCACCACCGTGCGCGCGAGGTCGAGCCATGCCGCCACGGCATTGCCGCCAGGAACCACGAACTCGGTGGGCGGATCGAACCGCTCGTCGAGCGCGTCGATGTGGGCCTCGAGTGCGGTCACCATTGCGGCAGTGACCGACGATGCGCCCGGCGAAAGCTTGTGGCGATTCGCCGGCAACGTCGCCAGTTCGGCCATGAGCACGTACAGGTCGCGCATCAGTGGCACCAACAGGTCGCTCACCTCGCCCGGGCCTGCCGTCGCTCGCGCCAGGCCCATGATCGCTTGCGCTTCATCAACTGTGCCGTACGCCGTGGGCTGCACGCTGTCTTTCTGCACCCGTCCGCCGTAGAACAGCCCCGTGGTGCCGTCGTCGCCGGCTTTGGTGTAGATGCGTTCGCGTGCCACCCGACGAACCTACCCGCCCCAGCGTTTGCCGACTCAGCCACAGCCAGTGTGGTTTCGGCGGCAAACGCTGGGGGGATGGGGTCGGTAGCCTGGTTCGGCTATGAGCAAACAGACGTACCTGGAGGCGATCAACGAACGAGTCATCGTGTTCGATGGTGCGTTCGGCACGTTCGTCCAAGACCTCGACCTCACCGCCGACGACTTCGGCGGCGAGTCACTCGAGGGCTGCAACGAAATGCTGTGCCTCTCGCGACCCGACGTGATCGAGTCGATGCACTCGGCGTTCTTCGACGTCGGAGTCGATGCCGTCGAGACCGCCAGCTTCGGCAGCTTCGATGTTGTGCTGGCCGAGTACGACATCTCCGACCGCACCCACGAACTCAACGTCGCAGCCGCCAGCATCGCCCGCGAGGTCGCCAGCGGTTACGCGGCCGACGGCCGGTCGCGATTCGTTGCCGGCTCCATCGGGCCCGGCACCAAGCTGCCCAGTCTCGGCCACATCCCGTTCGCCCGGCTTCGAGATGGTTACGAGCAGCAGGCCGCCGCGCTGCTCGAAGGCGGCGTCGACCTGTTCCTCATCGAAACGTGCATGGACCTGTTGCAGGTGAAGGCGGCCATGATCGCCTGTCGGCGGGCGATGAAGTCGGCCGGACGTGAGGTGCCCCTGCAGGTGCAGGTCACCATGGAGACCACCGGACGCATGCTCGTGGGCAGCGAGATCGGTGCCGCTCTCACGTCGCTGCTCGCCATGCAGCCCGACGTGCTCGGTATCAACTGCGCCACCGGGCCGGGCGAGATGCAAGAGCACTTGCGCTACCTCTCCCAGAACTGTCCCATTCCCATCAGCGTGCTGCCCAACGCCGGCCTGCCCAGCGTGGTCGATGGTCGCACGCACTACGACCTCGATGCCACGTCGTTGGCCGAGTTCCACCGCCATCATGTTGTCGATCTGGGCATCGGCATCGTCGGCGGTTGCTGCGGCACCACGCCCGAACACCTGCGTGCTGTGGTGCAAGCGGTGCAGGGCCTCGAACCAGCACGCCGTTCACCCAACTTCGAACCAAGCGTCACATCGATCTACAGCCCTGTCACGTTTCAGCAAGACCTCAGCTTCCTCATCATCGGCGAGCGAACCAACGCCAACGGATCGAAAGCGTTTCGCGATGCAATGCTTGCCGCCGACTGGGATGCCTGCTCGAAGATCGCCACCGAGCAGATCCGCGAGGGCGCGCATGTGCTCGACGTGTGCGTCGACTACGTGGCCCGCGACGGCACTGCCGACATGCACGAGATCGCCAGCCGCTTCGCAACACAGGCCAGCGTGCCGCTCGTGCTCGACAGCACCGAACCCGAGGTGCTCGAAGCCGGCCTGCAACACATCGGCGGCCGCGCCATCCTCAACTCGGCCAACCTCGAAGACGGCGAGCTTCCAGGCAGCAGGCTCGACCGAGTCTTCTCGCTCGCCCGCGAGTACGGCGCCGCAGTCATCTGTCTGCTCATCGACGAACGCGGCCAGGCGCGCGATGTCGAGTGGAAGCTCGAGATTGCGCATCGCATCCACGAGATCGCCACCGAGCGCTACGGACTCAACGCCAGCGACCTCATCTTCGACGCTCTCACATTTCCGCTCAGCACGGGCGACGACGACCTACGGCGTGACGCCATCGAGACGATGGAAGCGATCAAGCGCATCAAGGCCGAGATCCCTGGTGCGTTCACCACGTTGGGCGTCAGCAACGTCAGCTTCGGGCTCACCCCGGCCAGCAGGCATGCGCTCAACAGTGTGTTCCTGGCCGAATGCGTGAAGGTCGGCCTCGATTCGGCGATCGTGCACGCCGGCAAGATCGTGCCGCTCAGCAAGTTGCCCCAAGAACAACTCGACGTATGCCTCGACCTCGTCTACGACCGACGCGCCCCCGGCTACGACCCGTTGCAGCACTTCCTCGAAGTGTTCGCCGACGTCAAGAGCGTGAAGGCCGTCAAGGAAGATCGCACCGGATGGCCCGTCGCCGAACGTCTGAAGCACCGCATCATCGACGGCGATCGCGAAGGCCTCACCGTCGACCTCGACGAAGCGCTGCTCACCATGCCGGCGCTCACCATCGTGAACGATGTGCTCCTCGACGGTATGAAAGTGGTGGGCGAGTTGTTCGGCAGCGGCCAAATGCAGTTGCCGTTCGTGCTACAGAGCGCCGAGACCATGAAGACATCGGTGGCCTACCTCGAGCCGCACATGGAACGTGCTGGCGGCAGCAGCACCAAGGGTCGCCTCGTACTCGCCACCGTGAAAGGCGATGTGCACGACATCGGTAAGAACCTCGTCGACATCATCTGCACCAACAACGGCTACGAGGTGCACAACATCGGTATCAAGGTGCCGATCAGCGAGATGGTCGCCAAAGTCAAAGAGGTCGACGCCGATGCCATCGGCATGAGTGGGCTGCTGGTGAAGAGCACGCTCATCATGCGCGAGAACCTGCAAGAGCTCAACCACCTCGGCCTGGCCGACATCCCGGTGTTGCTCGGTGGCGCGGCGCTGACGCGCAGCTACGTCGAGCGCGACCTGCGCGAGATCTACGACGGTCGGTTGTTCTACGGGCGCGACGCATTCGAGGGCCTACACACACTCGACAAGCTGATGGAACACAAGCGCAGCGGCATTGACGATCCCGAGTTCGGTCGCGTTCCCACGGGTCGGGTGTTGCCGGCTCGCACGGGCAAGGGCAACACTTCCGCAGTCGAGCGGCCGCGCAGGTCGCCCGATGTCGCCGCCGACAACCCGGTGTTCGTGCCACCGTTCGTGGGTAGTCGTGTCGTGAAGGGATTGTCGATCGACGAGATCGCCACGTTCATCAACGAGACCGCACTGTTCCGCAACCAGTGGCAGTACCGGCCCGATACCGACGCCGACGGCACCACCGAGACCGACGGCGAGTTCAAGTCGCGCATCCGCCCCATCTTGCGCGAGCAACTCGCGGCAGCCAAAGCCAGCGGAGTACTGGTGCCTCAGGTGGTGTACGGCTACTTCCCCGTCAATGGCGACGGCGACGATCTGGTGGTGTGGGCCGACACCGACCGCTCGGCCGAGCTCGCCCGGTTCCACTACCCACGGCAGAGCTCTGCACCGTTCATGTGCATTGCCGACTTCTTCAGGCCGATCGAGAGCGCCGACACCGACTATGCGGCGTTCCACATCGTCACCATGGGCAGCCCCATCAGTGAGGCAGCAGCCGAACTGTTTGCTGCGAATCGCTACCAGGACTACATGCTCATGCACGGCATCGGCGTCGAGATGGCTGAAGCGTTGGCCGAGATGTGGCACCAACGCATCCGCACCGAGTGGGGTTTCGTCCACGAAGACGGCCCGTCGTTGGGTGGCCTGTTCCGTCAGCAGTACCGAGGTGGCCGCTACTCGTGGGGCTACCCGGCATGCCCCGATCTAGAAGACAATGGCACCGTTGCCACGCTGCTCGGAGCCGATCGCATCGGCATCGAGGTGAGCGAGGACACTGGCTGGCAGTACCAGCCTGAACAGACAACCTCGGCAATCATCTGCCATCATCCTCAATCGAAGTACTTCGTCGCCCGCTGAGTCGCGGCGGCAGTCCCCCGCCACTCAGGAGCCTCCATGAAGAAGTCCACCAAACTCGCTCTCGCGCTACTGGCCCTCGCGGCCCTCGCCGTCGGAGGGTTTCTGTTCTACTTCTACGTGATCCGCGAGGACGCCCCGCCGGCGCTCACCACCAGCGACCTCGACAACGCGCTCGGCACCACGCCGGCAGCTACCACGCCGGCAGCCTCGACGCCGGCCGGGGTCGAGGCCTCCGACCCCTCGGGCGTGTGGACGATCTCGACCGACTCGATCCTCGGATACCGTGTGCAAGAAGTGCTCGGCGGCCTCGACACCGAAGGCGCAGGACGTACCAACCAGGTCACCGGCTCGCTCACCATCGAGGGCACCACCTTGACCGAGGCAGCATTCACGGTCGACATGGCGACCTTCAGCAGCGACGACAGCCGCCGCGACGGCAAGTTCCGTGGCCCGATCATGTCGGTCGACGAGTTCCCCACGTCCACCTTTGTGCTCACCAGCCCGATCGACTTCGGCACCGTGCCGGTGGCGGGTGAATCGCTCACAGCCACCGCTTCCGGCGATCTCACGCTGCGCGGCGTTACGCGCAGCGTCACCTTCGATGTGCAGGCCAAGCTCGACAACGGACGCCTCGGGGTGCTCGGCAACATCCCGATCCTCTTCTCCGACTACGAGATCAACGACCCGAGCAACGGATTTGCAGAGGTGAAAGACAACGGCCTGCTCGAGTTCGTGCTGGTGTTCGACCAGGCCTGACATCGCAGGGTCGCAGGTCGACGCTGGCAGCGAATCTCGCCGGTGTGTTGAGAATCGCCGCAAGCGTCGGCGGATGTGGTCGCCCCGGTCGCCCCGCGTTCAGCCGATCACCCCATTGGGCGGGGTACGGGCTGCGACTTCGCCCACGCGTTTGCCAGCGCCGCATAGCGGCCACCCTGCGCAAGCAACTCGGCGTGCGTTCCGAGTTCCACAAGTCGAGCGTGATCGATCACGGCGATGCGGTCGGCGCGCTGCACGGTCGACAAACGGTGGGCAACCACGATCACCGTGCGGTTGGCCATGAGCCGTTCGAGGGCGCGTTCGACCACGGCTTCGGTACCTGGGTCGAGGTTGCTGGTGGCCTCGTCGAGCACCAAGACAGCGGGATCGACCAGCGCCGCCCGCGCGAGTGACACGAGCTGGCGCTCGCCGGCCGACAGGCGCGAGCCGCGCTCGCGTACCTCGGTGTCGAGGCCGTCGGCGAACTCCTCGAAGCGTTCACGCACGCCGATGGCGTCGAGCGCAGCGGCGACCTCATCGTCGCTAGCGGCGGGACGGGCGATGCGAATGTTCTCGCGAATGGTTCCGCCGAACAAGAACCCTTCTTGGGGCACCACCACCACCCGTTCGCGCAACGACTGCAGCGATGCCATTCGCACATCGACATCGCCGAACGTGACCTTGCCCGACGTCGGGTCGTACAGGCGCGACAACAGCTTTGCCACAGTGCTCTTGCCGGCCCCGGTTGGCCCTACCAACGCCAGGCGCTCGCCGGCGCCCACCGTGAGCGAGATGTCGACCAGGGCCGGTCGCTCGCTGCCTTCGTAAGCGAACGTGACGTGGTGGGCGACCAGATCGCCGTTGGACTTCAAGGTCACCGGGTGCGGATGTTCGGCCACGTCGGGCACCGTGTCCATCAGGCCGTACAGCTTGTGCAATGACGCCGCTGCGCTCTGCACGGTGTTGTAGAGCTGCGACAACTGCTGCACCGGCTCGAACAGGTTGGCCAGCAGCAACACGAACGCTGCAACCGTTCCGAACTCGACCGTGTCACGGTGCACCAACCAGCCGCCCACGCCCACCACCAGCCCGATGGAAACGATGCCGGCGAACTCGACGAGCCCGAAGTACCACGTGCTCACCTTCACGCTGCGCAGGTGCGACCGATACAACATGCGATTGCTCTCGGTGAATCGGCGCACTTGCTCGTTCTCGCGGTGATACGCCTGGATGACCCGCACCCCGGCAATGCCTTCCTGCATTGCCGACAAGTTCTGCCCCACGCGCTCACGCACGTCGAGATACGCCTTGTTCGAGTCACGCTGGAACTTGACTGATGCTGCGATCAGCATGGGCAGCACGACCAATGCCACCAGCGTGAGCTGCCAGCTCAGCGCCATCATCAGCAGCAAGGTCATCACCAGCAGCAGGCCGGCAGCGACGAATTGCAGCAGGCCCCACTGGATGAGTTCGCCCATGCTCTCGATGTCGGCCGTCATGCGGGCAACGAGCACGCCAGCTTTGTTGCGGTCGTAGAACGCCATCGACTGCGCTTGCAGCCGATCGAATACGGCCACCCGCAGGTCACGCAGGAAGCCTTCGCCCGCCTTGTTGATCGTGAGGAACTGTGCCCGCCCGACGACGTAGCCGATGGCAACCACCGCGATGTAGATCACCACGGCGGTGTCGAGTCGGCGACTGTTGCCTGCCCTGATGCCCTGGTCGATGCCGATCTTCACCAATACCGGCCCTGCCACCACGCACAGTGTGCTGATCGACACAAGCCCGAACGCGAGGTAGATCGTCTTACGGTATGGCTGAGCGAATTGCAGTGAACGGCGCAACACGCGCCCGGTCTCGACACGGTCGAGACGGTCTTCGTCGCTGAGTGCACTGGCGGCGAACATGGTCAGCTCGCCGCCGCTGGTTCGTCGTCGAGTTCGGCAAGCGCGGCGAGCACCGCTCGGTAACGGTCGTTGTCGGCGAGCAGCGACTCATGCGTGCCGATGGCGGCTACCTGGCCCTGGTCGAGCAGCACCACGGTGTCGGCGAGCGCAATTGTGCCGGCGCGGTGGGCAATGACGATGGTGGTGCGCCCCTGCATCACCGTGGCCATCGCCTCGCGGATCTCGTGTTCTTTCGACGGGTCGACCGCGCTGGTGGCATCGTCGAGCACGAGCACCCGCGGGTCGGCCACGATGGCGCGGGCAAGTGCAATGCGCTGACGCTGACCTCCGCTGAGCGAGTAGCCACGCTCACCAAGTGGCGTGTCGTAACCCTGTGGCATCTCGCAGATGAAATCGTGTGCACCGGCCAGTCTTGCTGCCTGTTCGATCACGTCCTGCGAGGCATCGGGTTTGGCAAACGCGATGTTGGCGGCAACCGTGTCGAAGAACAAGAAGGTGTCTTCGAACACAATGGCAACAGCGTGACGCAGCTCGGCCAACGTGAGGTCGCGAACGTCGACACCGTCGATGCGTATAGCGCCCTGGTCGGCATCGTAGAACCGCACCAACAACCGGGCGACCGTGCTCTTGCCACTACCCGTGGCCCCCACGAGCGCAACCGACGAACCCGCAGGAATCTCGAGCTCGAAACCGTTCAGCACAGGTGGCGCTCCCTCGCTGCCTGCATAGCCGAACACCACACCATCGAAATGCACCGCGCCATGCCCCTCGGCAGGCGGAAGCTGCTTGGGCTCGGCTGCATCGGCGATCTGGGGCACTGTGGCGAGCACCTCGTTCACCCGCACCAACGCGGCCGCCGCACGCTGCCCGAAAGCGACAGTCATACCCAGGTTGCGCAACGGGAAGATGAGCAACCCGATGTACTGCATGAACTCGAGCATCTGCCCGCGCGACATCGTGCCGCCGAGCACGCGATGCCCCCCGATGCCGAGCACTGCGATCAGTCCCAGGTTGGGCAACAGGTCGAGCGCCGGCAGGAACGAGCTGCGCACGCGGGCGGCATCTAACGACACACGCTGAATGTCGTCGGCCTCGGTGCGTAAGCGACGTGCGGTCACCTCTTCGGCACCGAAGCCCTTGATGACTCTGACCCCGCTGACGGCTTCTTCCACCACCGTGGCCAACTGCGCCTGCTCTGCTTGCACAGCAAGCACCGCCGGATGGATTCGACGCGAGAAGCGTATGGAGAACACGTTGAGTAACGGCAACGGGGCCAGCGCCACGAGCGCGAGCAGGGGTTGTTGCACCGCCAGCACTACCACGATGGCCACCACCATCGCCAGGTTCGACGCCGTGATCGGGATCATCACGACAAACCCCTGGATTTGCAGCAGATCACTCGACGCGCGGCTCATGAGCTGGCCGGTCTGCGTGTGATCGTGATAGCCCACGTGCAGACGCTGGATCTGGGCGAAGATCTGTTCACGCATCGTGGTCTCGGTGTAGCGGCTCTCGCGGAATGCGAACCACCGCCGCCATGCAGTGAACACGCCGGCAATCACACCTGCGATCGCGATGAGTGAGCTCCAGAACAGCAGCGATCCCGAGCCGAGCACAGCACGGTCGACGGCCAAGCTGGTGAGCTTCGGTACCGACACCTTGCCGGCGCTCCACAGCAGACCGATGAGCATGCCGGCCGTGAGGCCTTTGCGCTGCTGCCACAGGATGGCCCGCAACAGCGACCAACCCTCGCTGGTGCGCTGCTGTTCGTCTGTGCGCCCAGCGGCCGATCTCCCCACGCGGACGAATCTACGCCCGAGGCACGGCCAACCATGAGTCGACCGCGCGTAGGCTGCGACGCATGGGCATTCTTTCGTGGATCATCGTCGGCCTCATTGCGGGATTGATCGCACGGTGGATCGTGCGCGACGATCGCACCGGGTGCATCTACACCATGGTGATCGGCGTGCTCGGCGCTCTCATCGGCGGGGCACTCATGCAGGCGTCGGGCAAGAAGGGTGTCAACGATCTCGACCTGCGCGCGATCTTGGTGTCGGCGCTGGGCGCTGTGCTGTTGTTGTTGCTGCTACAGGCGGTGAGCGGAGGCGGCCGCCGTCGCCGTTAGACGCTTGCCAGCAGTTCGCGCACTCGATCCTTGGGGCGACCGATGATCGCCTTGTTCGTGGTGACGACGAGTGGACGTTGCAGCAATTGCTTGTGCTTCACCAGCAGTGCCACCACCTGATCGTCACTGGCGGCATCGGCCTCGGTGAGGCCCAACTTCTTCCACAGGCTGTCGCGCCGTACCAGGTCGGTGACCGGGTCTTCGAGTTTGGCGATGATCGCGCGTAGCGTCGTTTCGTCAGGTGGCGTCTTGATGTACTCCACGATCTCGGCCCCGACACCCAGCTCGTCGGCAATGCTCACGGCATTGCGAGACGAGTTTCAATGGGGCATGTGATAGATCGTGACTTTGGCTGTTGAGCGCGATGCGGTTGCCATGGTCTGCATCGTAGACACCCGGCGCTCTGTGTAACACCCAGCGCGTAACGTCCCCGCCAGCTCAGCATTTCAGCGACTTCCCCCGGTCATCACCCACGTTCTCAGCGGAGGTCGCTCCATGCACTCGTCCACACACTCACCACGCGGCCCTCGCGTTCCACGCGGCCCTCACTCCACTCACACCCCTCGCGGCCCTCGCGCCAACATCGATCCCATTCGTAACGCGGCCGCCGCCATTGCCTTGGTGTCAACGGTAATCGCGCAACCGCTTCGTTACGAGACCGTCGGGTTCTTGCTCGATGCCAACGGGTTCGGCGATGTCGTCGTGGTGGTCGACGGCACCGAGCCAGCCGACAGCATCATCTCGGTGGCGCAGTGCTTGGCCGAAGCCGGCGCCGGCACACCACATCTCACTTCGCTGGTACTCGCGACGGTACGGCCGTGCGGCGGCCTACGCGACGACGACGTCGACCGCTGGCTCGAGGCCAGCGATGTGGTCGATGAGTGCGGTCTGCACCTCATCGAGTGGTACGTCGTCGACCCCGACGGCATCCAGTGCCCGCGCGATCTGCTCGGGGAACCCGAACGCTGGTGAGCACTACGCTGTGCTGGCGCGCCGTTCGGCAGGTGACAGACGCAGTCCGGCTACGCGTAAGCGTCGCACCAGTTCGCGGCTGGCGGTCGGTTGTGCCCCGGCCGCCACCAACTGCGCGTAGTACTCCTCCGGCACGTCGTAGTGGTCGCCCTGGAAGCCTCGCCGAGGAATGCCCGCCGCATCAGCGAACGTGTGGAGCTCATCCAGGCTCGTATCGCTCACCAGGTGCGACCATCGGCGTTCGCGGAACCACCACATCGGTTCGTCGATCAAGATCGCCACCGGCACATACCATCACACTCATGGCCACGCCCACGTCTACACCGGCTGCAGGGGCCGAAGCCGAACTACGTCGACGCTGGCGCGAGTTGGCCGGTGTCGCCGCCAGCGGTGCCGTTGGCGACGAGGTCGTCCACGAGATCATCGCTCGCCATGCCGAGCCACATCGGCGCTATCACACGGTGACACACGTGATCTGGGTGCTGCGCCACATCGACCAGTTGGTGCTTCGCGAAGCGGCATTCGATATCGATGCAGTGATTGCCGCCGCGCTGTTCCACGACGCCGTCTACGACCCCAGGTCGTCGACGAACGAACCCGACAGCGCGCTGATCGCCAAAGCCGCGCTGAGCCGACTCGGTTGGGCGAGCGGCACAACGTCAACCGTCGTCGAGCTCATCGAAGCGACTGCACATCTCGCCGAGCACGGCGTCGCCAAGCACAACCTCGAGCGACGAGTTCTCCTCGACGCCGATCTCGCGATCCTCGGCGCACCGTCTCGCGCCTACAACAGTTACGTCGCAGGAGTTCGAGCCGAGTACGCGCACGTCGGCGACGCACAGTGGAGCGAGGAACGAGCCGCGGTGCTACACGGCTTGCTTGCCCGCGCCCAGATCTTCCAGACCGACACGATGTTCAACGACCGCGAGCAGCAGGCGCGCCGCAACCTGGCCACCGAACTCCAGACCCTCACGCCACCCTGACCACGCTCAGTGGGCGCAGCCGCAACCTGAGCCGCAGCCACCACCTTGCGGGGCTGGGGCGGCGCCAGCCGCGCCCGATGCGCCGCTGGCCGAGGCACCGACACTTGCGAACACCGATAGCAGGCGGACTGCGTCGGGGTGACCACCGGGGCACGTGACCGGATCGCCGGCTTCGCTCATCGGACGGCGGACCTCGAACGACTCGTCACATGTACGGCAGCGGAACTCGTAGAGCGGCATCGGGGCAGTGTATCCAGACGCACCGAGTGCTCCCGAACGCCGTGACCTGCTTGACTGGGGGCGTGAGTGACACTTCGACTCCCATGCGGACTCCCAGGCGCACCGCTCCTACGATCGAGCGCATCACCGAGCTCGATCTCGAGACGGCCGAGCCGGCCATGGCCCACATCGTCAAGACCGAGCCTGGCGAGAGTGCCGCTGCCAAGGTGCTCGAAGCGCGCATCTACGGCACTCCCATCGAGGCGTTGTGCGGCCACGTGTGGGTGCCCTCTCGCGATCCGAAACAACTCCCGCTGTGCGAGGCGTGCAAGCAGGTGTACGAGCTGTATCGCGCGTTCAACGAGGGCCTCGGCGAGACACCCGACGACTGACGGCAACGTGCGTCCGGGTCCATAGGCGAGCGGTCCGTGTGATCTGATGGCGACGTGATCATCATCGC
>JAYTNH010000365.1:0-5837 GCA_043748395.1 Ilumatobacteraceae bacterium
TTTGGCCTGCAGAGCTATGCGCCAGAGACTGCCGATGCATGGCGTACCGAGGCTCGCCGGGCCGAAACGCTCGGGTTCTCGACGTTCAGCCTCGCCGACCATGTGATCGGGCCCGGACCGGCGCTCGCGCCGACGGGGCACCCCGTGCAAACGGTCGCGGCCATTCCAGCGATGGCAGTCGCGGCCGAAGCGACATCGACCATTCGCATCGGGTCGCGAGTGCTGTGCACCGACTATCGCCTCCCTGTCATGCTCGCCAAGGAACTGGCGACGCTCGATTTCTTCTCGGGCGGCCGTCTCGAGATCGGCCTCGGTGCCGGTTGGCTCGAGAACGAGTACGTCGCCATGGGAGTGCCCTTCGACCGGGCCGGGGTTCGGCTCGATCGGTTGGAGGAGACGATCGCGTTGCTGCGCGCCTGCTTCAGCGACGGTGAGGTCGACTACGTCGGCCAACACGTGCACGCTGTGGGATTCGAGGCGGTGCCCAAACCGTTGCAGCAGCCCATGCCGCCGCTCATGATCGGTGGCGGAGCGCAGCGAGTGTTGGGCATCGCCGGCCGCGAGGCCGACATCGTGAGCCTGAACTTCGACAACTCGTCAGGACGCTTGGGGCCAGAAGGTTTCGGATCGTCGACGGCCGAGTTGACCGAGCGGAAGATCCAATGGATTCGCGACGGGGCGGGCGATCGGTTCGACACGATCGAACTCGAGATCGGCGCGTACTTCACGATCGTCACCGACGACGACACCACGGTGGCGAAGATGTCCGGAATGTTCGGGCTTTCCCCCGAGCAGTTGGCCGAACATCCCCACGCGCTCATCGGATCGGTCGACGCCATCTGCGCGCAACTCGTCGAGCGGCGCGAGCGCTTCGGTATCAGTTACGTCACCTTCGTTTCGCCGGTGATGGAAGCCGTCGCCCCGATCGTCGAACGGTTGGCGGGCACCTGACGCTGGTGTGTTGCCGCTGCGGTGTTGGCACACTGTTGCAATGACCGTTCGTGTCCGCCGTCGACCCGGCCGCCCAGCGGGTGGTCTGCAGGTGGTCGACCGCGAGCTCGTACTCGACGCGGCAGAACGCATCATTCGGCGCGACGGCGCTGGCGTGTCGCTCGAGGCGATCGCGCTCGAGGCGGGCGTCTCGAAGCCGATCGTCTACGCCCGCGTCGGTGGCCGCACTGAACTCGCGAACGCACTGTCGTCGCGCCTCGCCGATCGCCTCATCGAAGCCGCAAACGCGGCGGTCGGTTCGAACCCGGCTGGTCGGGTGGCCCTCGCAGCGTTCATCGAAGCCAATCTGGTCACCGTGGCAGCGCACAGCGAGCTGTTCTTATACGTCACCGGTGGCTCATCCGACGACTCGCCGCATCGCACGCTCTTTCTCGCCGAACGGTCGACCACACCGATGTCGAAGCAACTGGCCGATTGGCGCGTCGAGCATGGCCTCGATCCGGCCGTGGCATTGCCGTGGGCGTACGCCGTCGTCGGCATGCTGCAGCTGGTGTCGCTGTGGTGGATCACCGAGGCCGATCGGCCCGCTGCCGAGCTCGCCGAGCAGCTCGCCGAACTGTTGTGGTCGGGTCTCGCCCAGGCCGACTGACCCAGGCCGACTAACGCGGTCGCCGTCGTACTTGGCGGCGAAACTTACCAGCAGTAGCGCAACTCGCCAGATCGTGTTACATTCCGCGCCATGTCCACCACCGAAGACATCCCCGTGTTCCTCCAAGGCAATGGCGCTCCCCTCCGTGACGAGCGCACCGTGACTGACCTGACAGTCACCGGCACCCTGCCACCCGAGCTCGACGGCCGCTACGTGCGTAACGGCGCCAACCCGATCAGCGGTATGGCCGATCACCCGTTCTTGGGCGACGGCATGATTCATGGCATCCGCTTGCGCGGCGGTCAGGCCGAGTGGTACCGCAACCGCTACGTCATGACGCCGTTCATCGATCGGCCCGACCAAGCCGTCATCGACATGGGCGGCAGCCTCATCGACATGGCCGCGTCGAAGGCCAACACCAACATCATTGGTCATGCCGGCAAGTTGCTGGCGCTCGAAGAGGGCCACTTTCCCTACGTGCTCGACGGTTCGCTGAACACTGTCGGCCCCACCGACTTCGGCGGCAAGCTGGTCGGCCCGTTCACGGCGCACCCCAAGGTCTGCCCGGTGACGGGCGAACTGATTGCGTTTGGCTGCAGCATGATTGCGCCGTACATGACGTATCTGCGAGTCGCTGCCAACGGCGAACTCGTGCAGGTCGAGAACATCACCGTGGGCGGGCCCACGATGGTGCACGACTTCAACATCACGCGCAACCATGTGATCTTCATGGATCTGCCGGCGGTGTTCGACCTCGAGTTGGCAATGCGCGGCGAAATGCCCATCAAGTGGAGCGACGCGTACCCGGCTCGGCTCGGTGTCATGCCGCGCGACGGCAACGACAGCACGGTCACCTGGTACGACATCAACCCCTGCTACGTGTTCCACCCCATGAACGCATACGAGGATGGCGACAAGATCGTGCTCGACGTCGCCCGACTCGACCACATCTGGCGTGAGAGCGCGATGGACTTCCCCGATCCTGCCTTGTATCGCTGGACGATCGACACGGTCACCAAGAAGGTCAGCGAGGAACAGATCGACGATGTCGCCGCCGAGTTCCCCCGGGTCGCCGCTTCGGTCGCCGGCCTGAACCACCAGTACGGCTACATGATGGGTGTTCCATCCGAAAATGCGTTCGCCGATCCGTCGCTCGCGTCGGGCACCATCTACAAGTACGACCGCCACAGCGGAGAGCGTTCGTCGATCGACGTCGGACGCGGCCGGTTGCCTGGCGAGACGGTGTTCGTACCTGCCGAAGGCGCTCGCGCCGAGGACGACGGCTACCTGATGACCTACGTGTACGACGCAGCAACCGATGCCAGCGAGTTCGTGGTGTACGACGCCTCGACCATGCATTCCCAGCCCATCGCATCGGTCGCGTTGCCGCGAGTGCCTTTCGGCTTCCACGGCAACTGGGTGCCGGCTTCCGTGGCCGACTGAGCGCCCACGTGTCCGTGTCAGCAACGCCGCATCTGCTCTGCGACATCACTGCCGAATGGCTCGGCTCAGTGCTCGGCAGTGCCGTCGAAAGCATCGAAGTTCAGCACATCGCCGCCGGCGAGGGATTCATGGGCCAACTCGCGCGCGTCGCGGTTCATTCGTCCGACCCGTCGGTGCCGTCGTCGGTCATCGTCAAACTGCCAACGGCCGACCCTGGCGGGCAGTTCATCGGCGAGATGATGCGGGTGTGGGAGCGCGAGCATTGCTTTTATCGCGATGTCGCGCCGCACATGACCATCCGCGTTCCCAAAGCGTTGGTCAACATCGAAAGCCCGCCATGTCTCGTGCTCGAAGACCTCGCCCCCGCGGTCGCCGGCGATCACGTGGCCGGCGCAACGCTCGATCAAGCACAGCGCGCCATCGACGTGTTGGCTGCGCATCACGCGGCGTGGTTCGAACACCCGATGCTGGCGTCGCTCACCTGGATGCCCGGACTCGATGATCCGTCGATCGACACGCTCGCGCCCACCTTCGAGGTCGGCTGGCCGTTGTTCCTAGAACGCTATGGCGATGAGTTGCCAGCGCGGGCACTGCGGTGGTGCGAGGCATTCGTGTCGACACTGCCTGCCTGGATCGCCGGACATCTCGACGACCCGGTCACCATGACCCACGGCGACTTCCGACTCGACAACCTGTTCTTCGCTGCCGACGGCAGTGTCATCGTCATCGACTGGCAGATGAGTATGCGCGCACCGGGTCAGGCAGACCTCGTCTACTTCTGCGCAAACAACCTCACCGTCGAGATGCGTCGCCAGCACGAGAACGAATTGATCGAGCGGTATGTCACTGCACTGCACGCCGCTGGTGTGCCATCCGATGCTGTCTCGGTCGACTCTGTGCGTCGCGGCTACCTCGAGGGTTTGGTGTTCTATGCGGTGTCGTTCGGGGCAAGCCTGCTCACGATCAACCCCGCCAACGAGCGTGGCGTGGCGTTGTTCGATGCGCTGGTTCGGCGCACGTTCGCCGCCGTCGACGACCTCGACGCGGGTACTGCGATGGGACTGTCGGGCGCGTAACTTACTTGCAGTAGAGTTTTCATCGGCGACGTGGTACCTTCGCCAGACGGCAGCCGAATCGACCGAGTGTCGCTCCGACTCGTCGCCACGGATCTGTACCAGCAACACTCAGTTACACCGCTCGGGGGAGCGGCGAATGCAGCAATGATGAAGTGAAAATCGACATCGTGGATCCATCGGATCCTTAACCATGGGGGATACATGAACAGGTCAGCATCTCGGTCAACTCACCGTGCTCGGAACAGAGCAGCAGTAGGCGCCGCGCTCGTCTCGGTAGCGCTACTCGCCGCTTCGTGCAGCAGCGACAGCAAGTCGGCCACCACAACGCCGGTACCCGCCGTCACCACGCCTGCCGATACCACGCCGGGCGATACCACGCCTGCCGACACCACGCCGGGCGATACCACGCCTGCCGATACCACGCCGGCCGTTGCCGATCCGTCCTCGGCCTTCCCCGACCTTGCTCCACCTACCGGTGAGACGATCGTGATCGGTCTGGTCAACACCGAGGGCACTCCCGGCCTCGACTTCCCCGACCTTCGCATCGACACGCAGGCCACAGTCGACTACCTCAACGAGCACGGCGGCCTCGGTGGTCGTCCGATCGAGCTCGTGAACTGCACGGCCAAGGGCTCGCCCGAGACCTCGCAGGTCTGCGCCCAGGAGTTGGCCGGCAAGAAAGTCGACCTGGTCATGCTCGGTCTCGACCTGTTCCCCGACTACGCCACGTACACGGCTGCAAACATTCCGGTGATCGGCGTGCTGCCCATCCTTCCCGGTGACTACACCGCAAACGCCTTGTTCCTCACCGGCGGCAACGCTACGACAGTAGGCGCCATGGCAGCTGTTGCCAAAGATCACTTCAAGGCAGCAACCGTTGGCATCGTCAGCGCCGACAACCCTGGCGCCAATGGCACCGAGGCGGCACTCACTGCTGCGCTCGACCTGGCCGGAATTGCACACAAGACGGTGAAGGGCGGCGACAACGAAACCGACGCCGGCTACCAGGGCCTCATGCGTGAGGCTGCCAAAGACAACCCCGACCTGTTGGTCTCGCTCTACTCCGACGCAGGTTGCATCGGAACGATGCGTGGCCGTGCAGCGCTCGGCATCACCATCCCCGTGATCACCACCTCGATCTGCTCTGGTGCCGAGGTGATTGCCGAGGTCGGCGACGATGCCAACGGCTGGACCTTTGTCGGTGTCGGCACCCAGAAGGACACGCCAGAGCTGAAGATCCTGCAGACGATCATGGGGCCGGTACTCGGCATCGCACCCGAGGAAGTCGACGCAACGGCTTTGGGCCTCGGGGGCCTTGGGATCATCGGCATGATGTCGTTCGCCACCTATGCCAACCAGATGGCTGCCGAGGGCACAGAAGTCACTGGGGCCTCGCTCTACGAGTTCATGAAGACCACTGCTGGCCTCATCGTGTGGCCGTCCGGTGCCGAGATCTCATGCGGCTCCGCAGCGAAGTACCCATCCATCTGCTCATTCACCTTCCCAGTAGGCGAGTACATCGACGGCAAGGTCATCACCATCGAGGGTGGCGACGCCGTGTCTGCACTCGACTACCTGCCGTGACCTCAGGCACGGAGTCGTCTACCCAACGATGACTGACTATCTCTACTATCTGTTGCTCGGAAGCGGTGCAGCAGCGATCATTACGGCGCTCGGGCTCGGGTTGGTCATCACCTACCAGGGCTCGGGCATCGTGA
>JAYTNH010000366.1:0-12135 GCA_043748395.1 Ilumatobacteraceae bacterium
GTCGTGGGATTCTCGTCTTCGTTGGTGTGCAGGCTGGCGATGAGCAGGTCGGGGTCGTTGGGCAGTCCGGCAACATCGAACGGCCAAACCTCCTTGTACAGATTGCCCGTGCCATCGTCGAAGTGGTAGCGCGCAAATCGTCCATCGATCTCTTCGGTCAAGGCAAAGAGGCCTTGGTACTCGCCATTCACCATCACTCGAGCGTGCGTTGAGCGCGGCACCGGAACGCCCATTGCGGCGAACAGCCAGTAACCGAGACGCTCGTGCATCATGGTGGGGTCGAGATTCTGCGAGTGCAGCTGCACCTTACGGACGCCGTAGAACTGGGCATCGGGATCGGTCCAGTTGATCTTCAACTGCATCGACAACTTCGTGCACGTCTTCTCACCCGTGGGAACAAGCGGGTTGGGGCTGTCGGTGCAGCCGACGAACCCACCGACCGACCCCTTGTAGCGAACGCCGATCGCGCCGACGTTCTCGCCCGCGAACGCGAGAGTCGCTTCGACGTATTCCTCGGCTGCCGGGCTGGCATCGATCCTGGCCAGCGCATCTTGGGGGACATCGATCTCGAACGTGTGCAGTTGATCTTGCCCGAACAGGAAGTCGGAATCGCCCGAGAGATACCGGGGCTCGGCAACCACGGTACTGGTGGAACTTGGATCGGTCGACAGCGGCTGCGGCTCGACGGCAGTGTCTGTTGATCGTGCAGCAGGTGATGCACCGCTCGAACAACCAGCAGCGACGAGCGACCCAGCGATGAGCGCGGCGAGCGTACGTCGCCGTGGCCTACCCGCCGCCCTCACCGACGTTGCTGCTCAGCCGCGAGCTTGGAGCGCTTCGATGAGCTTCGGCAGCACCTTGTGCACGTCACCGACGATGCCAAGATCGGCGATCGCGAAGATCGGTGCTTCTTTGTCTTTGTTGATGGCAATGATGTTCTTCGAGCCCTTCATGCCCACCATGTGCTGTGTTGCGCCGGAGATGCCTGCGGCGATGTAGACACCCGGCTTCACGACCTTGCCGGTCTGGCCGACCTGGTAGCTGTACGGCACCCAACCGGCATCGACGATGGCACGTGATGCACCCGGCGCGCCCTTGAGCAACTTGGCGAGAGTCTCGATCATCTCGTACTTGGCGGCCTCGCCGAGACCACGTCCGCCCGAGACCACCACGGTGGCTTCGTCGAGCTTGGGACCGGTGGTCTCCTCGACGTGCACAGCAGTGACCGTGGCTGCGCCGGTGGCACCCAGTTCGGGAACAGGTGCAGCAACAACCTCGGCCGCGGCGCCACCGGCCGATTCGGCGACGAAGCTCTTGGGGCGAAACGCCGCCAAGTGCGGGCCGGAGCCCGTGAACGACGTGGTGACCAGCGTGTTGCCACCGAAGATGGGGGTAGTGACGGTGATCGTACCGCTCTCGGAGGCGATGTCGATGTTGTTGGTGAGCACCGTGCGGTCGAGCTTGACCGACAGGCGGCTGACGATGTCGCGACCCTCGTAACTCTGCGGGAACACGATGAGATCGGGGGTGTCGCCACCGTCGATGACGGCCTTCATGGCGGCGGCCACGGCTACCCCGGGTAGCTTGCCGGCCAGGTCGCCGGTGGCATACACCTTGGCGGCGCCGAACTCGCCGAGCGGTCCGGCGAGCGCCGACGAATCGCCACCGACGAATGCGGTGACGGTGCCCAAGGTGCGAGCCTTGGTGAGCAGTTCGAGGGTGGCCGATGTGGGCGCCCCGTTTGACTCTTGTGCGAATACCCAGACGTTCATCTCAGATCACCTTCAAGTTCTCGAGCATGGTGACGATCTTGGCGAAACCTTCGCCGTCGTCTTCGACGATCTCGCCAGCAGCACGGGCCTCGGCCTCGCCGACGTTGACGATGGACTGACCGGCACCGGCCCAACCCACGGGCGTGATGCCAAGGTCGGCAGCGGTGACGATGTCGAGCGGCTTGGACTTGGCGGCCATGATGCCCTTGAAGCTGGGGTAGCGGGGCTCGACCACGCCTGCGGTCACGCTGACCACGGCGGGCAGCGGGCAGGTGACTTCGTCGTATCCGGCTTCGGTCTGACGATCGACCTTGAGCGAGCCACCGTCGACGACGACCTTTTTGGCGAACGTGACGGACGGCAGGCCGAGGATCTCGGCGATCTGCTCGGGCACCGTTCCGGTGTAGCCATCGCTCGACTCGGTGCCGGCGATGATGAGGTCGGCACCTCCCAGCTTGGTGACGGCCGCAGCCAACACCTTGGCGGTGGTGAGTGCGTCGCTCCCTTGTAGGGCCGGGTCGCTCACGAGCACACCCTTGGCGGCACCCATGGCCAGCGCGGTACGCATGCCGCCCACCTCGCCGTTGGGTGCCATCGAGACAATGCTGACCTCGCCGCCGCCAGCAGCATCGACCAGCTGCAGCGCCATCTCGACGCCGTAGCTGTCGGATTCGTCGAGGATGAGCTTGCCATCTCGCTTGAGGGTGTTGGTGTTCGGATCCAGCGCACCGGGCGAAGCCGGGTCGGGGATCTGCTTGACGCACACGATCACGTTCATGGTCATCCATTGTTACCGACGAGTACGGGCAGTACCCAACCCGGGCGTCGTGGGTTACCGTTCGTTGCTTGCGCATCCTTCTCGTGGTCAACGCGTTCGCCTCCTCGGTCACAGCGCGCAACACCGTGGTGATCCACCGCGCGCTGAGCCGCGGCAACGACGTCGAACTGCTCGAGACGAACCGGCGCGGTCACGCGACGCGCTTCGCCCAAGACGCCGCGCGCCGCGGTGTTGACGTCGTGGTGGGGTTCGGCGGTGACGGCACACTTAACGAGGTGGCCACCGGCGTGGCAGGCACCGATACGGCGCTCGGCGTGTTGCCAGGCGGATCGACCAACGTGTTCGCCCGCACGCTTGGCATGCCCAACGATCCGGTGCAAGCAGTCCAGCAGCTCGCTGCCGGCATCGCCGCGCTCGACATTCGGCCCATTGGGCTCGGCCGGGTGAACGGTCGATACTTCTGCTTCCACACCGGCATCGGCTACGACGCTGCCGTGGTGCGCGAAGTCGAGCGCCATGCGTCGCTCAAGCGGTGGCTCGGGCACCCGCTGTTCATCTATGCGTCGCTGCGTACCTGGATGTTCAACTACGACCGTAACTCGCCTCACTTCACGGTGAGCAGCGACGGCCTCGACGACGTGACCGACGGCTACTTCACCATTGTTTTGAACACCAACCCGTACACCTACCTCGGTAACCGCCCGCTCGACCTCAGCCCGGCCGCCACATTCGACCGAGGGCTGGTCGCTGTCACGTTCCGCACCATGCGTGTAGGGGCCATCGCGCGTTCGCTCGGAGGTGCGCTGCGCGGGGGCGGCGTGCAGCCCACCGACTACCTCGACGTGCGCACTGATGTGGTGTCAATGGCGGTGCAACACGGCCAACCGTTCCCGTACCAAGTCGACGGCGACTACCTGGGCGAGACATCAGCGCTCGACATCTGTCACGTGCCCAATGCGGTCAAGCTGGTGTATCCGGTGTCAGCGAGCGGCTGAGTCGGCAATCACTCGCAGGGCTACGTCGGGCACGTTGGTGCACAACCCGTCGACTCCCCAAGCGTAGAGCTGAGCCATGCGCTCGGGATCGTCGCACGTCCAGGTGTTCACCTGTAGGCCACGGGCGTGGCAGGCCGCGACCAGATCGAGCGTGAGGGTTCGCACCCACGGGTGCAGCGCGATGTGGCCGCGTTCGCACAACAACTCGACGGCGTTGGCGGGCACCATCGACGTGAGCCAGGCGGTTCGAATGCTCGGCGCCAACGCTCGGCAGCGATCGATCGTCTCGATGCGAAACGACGAGATGACCCATCGATCGTCGTCGCCGCGCGCGAGCAGGTGAGCGATGGTCTCGTCGGCTATCGAGTCAGCGGCATCGAAGTCGGGCTCGGACGGATCGTTCTTGATCTCGACGTTCACCCACATGCCCGCGCACGCGTCGAGGGCCTCGCCCAGAGTCGGAACCGGTTCGGGTAGCTCGACACAATCGGTGTGCGCGATCACCCGCCCATCGGGCAGATGCGCGTCGTGATGCACCACCAGCACGCCGTCGCGCGACCGGCGCACGTCGAGTTCGACGGCATCGGCGCCCATCTGTGCGGCTCGTCGGTACGCGGCGACGGTGTTCTCGGGCTCGGCACGTGAGGCCCCCCGGTGAGCGATGACTTGCATCCTCGGCACGGTACCGTGTTTCGCAGATACCCCCTATCGCTACAAACTATGGTGTGTTCTTGCACCGCGACCCTTGCCAATCGGGTCATTGTTTCCTAGCGTGAACACCAGGCGAGGTTTTCGCTACGACATGCAGTCGAGTGCGTGAAGCGCTCGTGAATTTTCTCACAACAGTTCGCACCACCACACAGTTCGGAGTGTCCACGGTGACCATCCTCGCTTCCAGTCTCACGCTCGCAAATGCCGACTACACATGGCGCAAGCAGGCAATTTGCCGAGACACCGACCCCGATCTGTTCTTCCCAGTGGGCACCACGGGCTATGCGCTCGTGCAGATCGATCGGGCCAAGGAAGTGTGTAACGAGTGCCCGGTACAGACCGACTGCCTCGACTACGCCCTCGAGACCAATCAGGACTCGGGCATCTGGGGTGGCACCTCGGAAGAAGAACGCCGCGTGCTGCGCCGCCAGTACGCCGCCCGCCAGCGCGCCGTCTGACGCCCGCACCGGGCAGGCGTTGCTACACGGGCCCTTTAGTTTAGACAGGCACGGTGAGATCGACCACGGTGCCGGCACCCTTGGGCTGCTCACCGAGGCCCACCGCTCGGAAGTCGTCGGGCTGGCCAGCGCGCATCGTGATCGAGCCGTCGAGTTCGGTCGTGACGAGCGTGCGCACGATCGACAGGCCAAGGCCTGTTGCTTTGTTGAGCTCGAAGTCGGGGTCGAGGCCGCGCCCGTCGTTGATCACCCGAATGTTGAGCTGGCCACCGCTGTTGGCGAGTTGCACCACCACGTTGCCACCGCCACCGATCTCGGGGAAGGCGTGATCGACGGCGTTCTGCAGCAGTTCTGTGAGCACCACCGACAGCGGTGTGGCAATGGTGGATGGCAGCCTGCCGCCCTCACCCACCACCGTGAACCGCACGGGACGGTCGGGTGATTGCAAGCTCTCCTCGGCAAGACGAAGCAGCGGGCGCACGATCTCGAGGAACGCGACATCGTCGCCCGGCTCGCGCGACAGTGTTTCGTGCACCAACGCGATGGTGCGGATGCGTCGTACCGACTCGGCCACCGCGGCCTTTGCCTCGGGCGATTCGAGACGGCGACCCTGTAGTCGGAGCAGCGATGAGATGGTCTGCAGGTTGTTCTTCACCCGGTGATGGATCTCGCGGATGGTTGCGTCCTTCGAGAGCAGCAACTTGTCGCGCTTGCGCACTTCGGTGACGTCGCGGATGAGCAACACGCCTCCGCTGACTTCGCCGCGAGCCAGAATGGGGATGCAGCGGGTGAGCAGCGTGACGTCGAGCGTCTGCTCGAACTCTTCGATCACCGGCGATTTGGTCTCGTAGGCCAGACGAACCGGGCTGTCGTTGAACCCGAGCTCGGCGAGGCGCAGGCCGACGGCGTTTGCGGCGATGCCGACACGATGCAACGCCGACACCGCGTTGGGTGAGGCATAGCGCACCCGCGCTTCGTCGTCGAGCACCATGACGCCGTCGCCCACCCGAGGCGCGGCGCTCGAATCACCCGAAACTCCCTGGAAGGGGAAGCCACCTTCGGCGATCATGGCAGCGAAGCGCTGGAACAGGCCCACGTACGTGCGCTCGAGTTCGCCGGCCTGGCGGCCCGAACGTGCGCTCCACTCGCGGGTGAGCACAGCGATGGGCCGACCATCGAACCGCACGGGCACGGCGAGCATGTGGGCAGGCTCGACCTCACCATCGACGGTGATGGCGCCTTCGCGAATCTCGCCCGATTCGAACACCTCGAGCAGCAGCGGTCGCTCGTCGTCGGCGGTCTCACCGACGTAGTCGGCGTGGTAGATCGTTTGCCCGGTTGCCGGGCGAACCTGGGCCGCGACCAGCCAGGTGCCGTCGGTGGTGGGCACGTAGAGCAAGAGGTCGGCGAATGACAAATCGGCCAACATGCCCGATTCGCTGACAAGTTGTTGGAGGTGTTCGATCTCGTCGCGCGTGAGTGACGTGCGCTGACGAGTGATCTCGCCGAGTGTGGCCATGCCCCTTGAGTGTGCCAGACGCGGCACGCCGTGACAGCGATCGGCGACCGAACTGATGCCGAGCAGGCGGCTTGTTGCCCTAACCCCCGAAGCCGATGCGGCGATCGCCCTCGGCCGAGCCGATCTCGATGTAGGCGATCTTTGCCGACGGTACGCCGATGTCGCGGCCGCGCTTGTCGGTGAACCACACCACGTCGACAGCGCCGGTGAGGGCGGCTTCGACGCGAGCCTTCAAGGCATCACGATCGAGGTCGTCGGGAAGCTCGAGGTTGATTTCGCGCGGGGCTTGAGTGACGCCGATGCGTACGTCCACGACGGTCCTTTCGGTTCGAGGCGTGCCGAATGCAGGCCGCGCCATCGTACGGACTGTGAGAGAGTTTCGCCCATGCTGGTGGCCATTCCCCTCTTCCCCAAGTTCACCGCGCTCGACGCGATCGGCCCCTACGAAGTGCTGCAGCGGCTGCCCGAACTGGACATCGTGTTCATCGGCCACGAGCGCGGCGAGGTGCGCAGTGAGAACAACATGCTCGGCGTCACGCGAGACGCGACCTTCAGCGAAGTCGCGCATCCCGACATCGTGGTGTTCCCCGGCGGGTTCGGCACAAGGGCGCTCATGAACGACGCCGAGGTGCTGCAATGGGTGCGCGACGCCCATGCGACTTCCACGTTCACCACCTCGGTGTGCACAGGCTCATTGGTGCTCGGGGCGGCCGGCCTGTTGGGCGGCCTCACGGCGACCACCCATTGGGGTGCATACGCGCCATTGCAGGCCACAGGTGCTGTTCCCACTGCAGAACGCGTCGTCGAACACCTCGATCAGCGCATCATCACCGCGGCAGGCGTGTCGAGCGGCATCGACATGGCGCTGCGGCTGGTCGAGCTGTTGTTCGACGACACCGCGGCGAAGGCCGCACAGTTGATGATCGAGTACGACCCTCAGCCACCCTTCGACTGTGGCTCGATGGCCAAGAGCGACGACACGGTGATGACCCGGGTGATCGAGTACGCGGCACTGCGCCAGTAACCACCGCTACAGCCCCACACCGCTACACCCCGGCGTTACACCGTTACACCGTTACACCGTTACACCGAGGTGGCGCAGAACGTGTCGCCCTGAGGCAACGACGCCATGGTGCTCACGTCGGCGTCGCCATAGATGGCGCCGAGCATGCCCTTGACCATGCCGCGATCGACGGCACAGATGACCGGGTGCTCGATGGCGACATCGCCGAACGGGCAGTGGTTGTTGACGATGCGCAACTGGTTGTTGCGCTGATCGGCGTGAGCCGCGAAACCATGGGCGGTGAGTGCATCGGCCACTGCCTGCATTGAGCTGCGCAGGCTGCGCTGCCCGACAGCGATGTCGGCACCCGTGAGACCGAATGCCATGGCCTTGCCGTATTCTTGGCCGACTTCTTCGGCCATCGCCTCGGCCTGATCGCGTGGAAGCAGGCTGAGTGCGCGTCCCAGCAGCGACAGCACGAGGTCGTCGCTGCGCACCGACACGTCGAGACTGACATCGGCGACCGACCGATAGCGCTTGGAGGGCCGACCAGCGCCGGCACCCTCGGCCCGTTCGACCGCCACTTCGAGATAGCCGCCGGCAGCGAGCTTGTCGAGGTGGTGACGGGCGACGTTGGGGTGCAGCCCGAACTTTTCGGCGACCTGCGTGGCGGTGACGCCCTCGTCGTGCTCGCGGGCGAACAGGTAGATGCCACGCCGAGTGGGATCGCCGAAGGCATTGGTGATCGCCGAGACCGTGGCCGTGAAAGCTCCCGAGGCGGACGAAGTGACCACGCCGGTATTGTACCTACGCGCGTAGTGGTAATTCGCCGCACCGGCACCCACCCCCTCACCGATCCGGCCGAACTCACCCGGCCGAACCCAGGAGTCACTCATGGCAGTAGCGACCAACGAGCAGATCATCGATGCACTCCGGCCGGTGGAAGATCCCGAGCTGCGCAGGTCGATCGTCGACCTCGGCATGGTACGCGGCGTGTCGATCGACGGCAGCGGAGCCGTGACAGTGCAGATCGCGCTCACGGTCGCTGGCTGCCCGCTTCGCAACGAGATTCACAGTCGGGTCAGCGGCGCAGTCATGCCACTGGAAGGAATCACCGCGGTGAGCCTCGATTTCACGGTGATGACCGATCACGAGCGCGAGACCGTGCGCAAGATGTTGCACGGCGACCCGGGCGCAACGGCCGGCCAAGGCCAAGCTCACGGCCACGCCGAGGGTCGCAAGGTGCCTTTCAGCGAGCAAGGCAGCAAGACTCGCCCGCTGCTCATCTCGTCGGGCAAGGGTGGCGTCGGCAAGAGCACCGTCACCGTCAACGTTGCGGTCGCGTTGGCTGCACAGGGCTATTCGGTGGGCATCGTCGATGCCGACATCTACGGCTACTCGGTGCCGCGAATGCTCGGCACCGACCGCGAGCCGGTGGTCATCGATCAGATGTTGGTGCCACCCGAGAACTACGGCGTGCGCTGCATCTCGATCGGCTACTTCGTGCCGCAAGGGCAGGCCGTCATCTGGCGTGGACCAATGCTGCACAAGGCGCTCGAGCAGTTCCTCACCGACGTGTACTGGGACGAGCCCGATTTCTTGCTCATCGACATGCCGCCGGGCACGGGCGACATTGCGCTGAGCCTCAGCCAGTACCTGCCGCGCGGCGAGGTCTATGTGGTCACCACGCCGCAGCCCGCCGCTCAGAAGGTGGCCCGTTTGTCGGCTGCCATGGCCGACAAGGTTCATCTACCGGTGAAGGGCATCATCGAGAACATGAGCTGGTTCACCGGCGATGACGCCAAGCGGTACGAGATCTTCGGTTCGGGCGGCGGTCAGGAACTCGCCGACGAGTTGGGCGTGCCGTTGCTCGGCAAGCTCCCCTTGGTGCCACAGGTGCGCGAAGGCGGCGATGATGGCCACCCCATCGCGGCTGTCGCTCCCGACAGCGAAGCCGCGCAGATCTTCCACGAGATCGCACGTCGCATCGCCGTCGATCTCAAGCCCAAGAAGATCTTCAGCCCCGCCCTCAAGATCATCTGACCGCTACGGCCGGCATCTGGGCGGCAGTCGTGCCACTCTGGCTTCTGGGCGGCATTCATGACCGAACTCGTCATCACGCCCGCCCAGTTGCGGGCGTCAGACTGCCCGTGGATCGAGAATGCGCTGCCACGGCCACGCCGATGCGAGCCAACAGACCAGGCCTTCGTGAAGCGCTACGTCGAGGTGAGCGTGAGAGGCGCGCACCCATGCAGTGAGTTCCACCTCGTGCTCGTCATCGACGGTCGGGTAGATGTACACGCAGCCGATCACGTCGTCGGTGGTGGGGTCGAGCACCGTGAACGTGAACCCCGAATGCGCCTCGAAGTCGCTGGCGTGCCTCACCAGATCGTCCAAGTTGCGGTCGAGGCTCATCTCGCGGGGCCACTCGCCATCGGGGAACCCAGGCGTCGAGCGAATGTGGTCGATGCTCGACATCCATGCCGCGTGATCGCGTTCGTTGTGCTCTGGCCCGAGCGGCACGAGCAACATGCCCGGCATGTCGAGTCGGCGCGGTGGTTCGAAGTCGGCTGGCACGATCGAGCTGCTCATCGGCGGATCGTAGCGGTCAGTCAGGTGCGGTCAGTCAGGTGCGGTCAGTCAGGTGCGGCAGTTTTGTGGGAGGTCACAAAGGCTCCGGAACGTTTGTGGCCTCCCACAAAGCTCGGGCAGCCGTTCGGCGGCTGCGGCGTAGATCACGCGCGGCGATGACGATCCACACCACCATGCCGAGAATGAAGGGCACCCCGAACAAGATGGCGATGCCGCCGCCGATGTTGGCACCGATGACCGGCGTGTGGCAACACGATACGCGAGCCCGACGTAGCCGCAGATCGCAGAGCAGGCGGTGACGATCTGACTCCATCCGGCGAGGAGGTTGCGGCGACACCACAGACCCCCAACCACCAAAGCCACGGCAGCGACACCAATCGTCGGCTCGACCAGAGCTGGCAGGTGCACGGGCCTGACGAGGTAGTCGGGATCGTCGATGTTCGTGCCGCTAGATACCAGCCCAGCGACCCACCACGTGGCCGGGGCCCAGACAACGATGCCGGCGACCAGAACCATCGCTGACATCCACCGACGCGCCATCGTGGGCTCCCGCAAAGCTCGGGCAGCCGTTCGGCGGGTACGGCGCATGTCGAGGTTGCCTCTCAGTCGCCCGTGTGGCGTTGTTCGGTGAAGGGGTCGCCGTACCGTGGACGTCGCGCTGGCACGCTCGACTCGCTCGGTCGTGCCACCTTGGAACGGCATGTACGGTGCGACCATGACTTCCGGAAGTAGGACCGATGGCTGGCAATCCGTGGGTGACGGGCCGTTCGCCGGGTGGCTGACCTGGGTCGGTGACCCGTACGAGGACATGCTCGGCCCGTTCTACTTCCGCTCGGGGGACGATGGGAACCCGCTCGGGGCCTTCGTGCCCGAGGCGAGGCACGCCAACGGAGGCGGCATCGTGCACGGTGGTGCACTGATGTCGTTCGCCGACACCACGATCGGCGCGATCCTCTACATGATGTTGGAGGGCCAGTACGCCGTGACCGTCACGTTGAACAGTGAGTTCGTCGGCGCGGGCGTGGTCGGCTCGACGATCTACGCGAGCGGGCGCATCGTGCGGGACACCAAGTCGCTGGCCTTCGTGCACGGACAGTTGGATCAGGACGACAAGCCGATCTTCACGTTCTCATCGGTGATGAAGAAGATCACGCCTCGCTGAGGCTCAATCACCCCAATGACGCTGACCGTTGCCTGAACCACCCCACGGGTCGCCGTACATGTGATAGCCGTTGCGTTCCCAGAAGCCAGGGCGATCGCGGTCGACGAGTTCGAGTGTACGCACCCACTTCGCACTCTTCCAGAAGTAGAGGTGCGGCACCACGAGACGCACCGGGCCGCCGTGGATGGACTCGATCTCGTCACCCTCGAATGCGTAGGCCACGATGGCGTTGTCGGTGGTGATGTCGGTCAGCGGAATGTTGGTGGTGTATCCGAACTCGGCGTGCTCGATCACGTGCGTTGCCCTGGTGCTCACACCGGCCTGCTCGAACAAGTCACGCACCCGCACACCGGTCCAGGTGGTGTCGAACTTGCTCCACTTGGTGACGCAGTGGATGTCGAACGTGGGTGTCACAGCGGGCAATGCCTTCAGCTCGTCGAGGTTGATCGTGAACGGGCGATCGACCAGCCCACTGATCGTGAGATCCCACTGCCCCGGCTCGTACGACGGCACGTCGCCGACGTGCAACACCGGGAAGCGGTCGGTGAGGTACTGACCAGGTGGTAGGCGGGCCGGGTCGATGCCCTTTGCCTCGAGCTCCTTGCGGTTGCGATCGAAGAATCCCATCCGCACAGTGTGCCGTGAACTTGCTGGGTAGAGCCCCGCGTGCCCCACCACGTACCATCCCCAGGTGCGCGTCACCCCGGTTTCAGGCCTGGTGTATCTGGTTCGACATGCCAAGGCCGGAAGCCGCTCCGACTGGGACGGACCCGACGAGCTTCGGCCGCTGTCGGCCAAGGGTCGCAAGCAGTCGATCGCCCTAGGCCGACGACTCGCCGCAGGCAGTGGGCCGCGCCTGATCAGCAGCCCCTACCTGCGCTGCGTGCAGACGCTCGAGCCGCTGGCTGCTGCACTTGCTCAGCCCATCGAGATTGACGAGCGCCTGGCCGAAGGCAACGACTTTCGGGGCACGCTCGAACTGCTGAGCGCGATACCCGATGGGTCGGTGCTGTGCAGCCACGGAGACGTGATCCCCGAGACCATTGCCGCGCTCGAACGGCGCGGTTGTCGATTTGTCACTGCACCCGACTGGCGCAAGGCCAGCGTGTGGGTACTGAGCCGTGATGCCGGCGGTGAGGTGACCG
>JAYTNH010000367.1:0-3795 GCA_043748395.1 Ilumatobacteraceae bacterium
GCCCGTACATCCCAGGGATTCACGAATGGGCGCTCGACTACCCGCGACTCATGCTGCGCACCGACGCGATGCGCCACGAGAACGGCCAGGTGTCGTTGCGCGACCGCGCCACCGACGCCGTGATGGGTCGCACCGATCTGATGGGTAAGGCGGCCACGCTGGTCGCCCCTGTCGCCAACAAGATCGTCGGTGCGAAGCCCGGCTCGCTCGTTCGCAAGGTCATCGAGAAAACCGCCGGTGTGTCGAGCGTGCGCTTGTTGCCGCCGTACGCCCGCCAACGGTTCTCCACGTGGTTCAAGAAGCGCCCCAAGGTGCGCAGCAAGCAGCGCCAGGGGCGCGTCGCCATCTATCCCACGTGCCTGGTCGAGTACCAGCAGCCGTCCATTGGTCACGACCTGGTGAAGGTGTACGAACGAAACGGCATCGAGTGTTCGCTCGCCGAGGGCGCCAGTTGTTGCGGGGCACCGTGGCTGCACAGTGGCGACATGAAGCAGTTCACCAAGGTGGCCCGCACCAACGTGGCCGCCCTGGCCGCCGCGGTGCGTCGTGGCAACGACATCGTGGTGCCCCAGCCCACCTGCGGCTACATCCTCAAGAAGGACTACCTCGATTACGTGGGGGGCTCTGACGCCCAACTGGTAGCAGACAACACCTACGACGCAGCCGAGTACCTCATGAAGGTGCACAAGGCCGAGGGCACCACGCTCGACACCGACTTCACCGGCTATGTGCCGGCCACCACCACCTATCACACGCCGTGCCATCTGAAGGCGCAGAACATCGGGTTGAAGAGCCGCGACCTCATGAAGCTCACGGGTACCAAGGTGAAGTTGGTGCAGCAGTGCAGTGGCATCGACGGCATGTGGGGGTTGCGTGCCGAGAACGCCCACATCAGCGTCCCCATCGCCGGCAAGCTTGCTGCCGAGATCCGCAAGGCCGATGGTGATGTCGTCACTGGCGATTGTCATCTCGCCAACACGGCAATCGCCGAGCAGACCGGCGCCACGCCGCTGCACCCGTTGCAGATGATTGCCAGGGCGTACGGCATTCCCGAGGAGTCATCGCCATGACCGCGGGTACCTCGTCGCGCAAGCTCACCTTGGCCGACATCGCCGACAGCCGCGCCTACGAACGCGAACGTGATTCGTTCCGGGCAACGGTGATCGAACTCAAGCAACGGCGTCGGCTCGCCCTCGGCACGGTGGTCACCGTGTTGTTCGAGAATCGCGACACCATGCGATTCCAGATTCAAGAGATGGCCCGCGTCGAACACATCAATACCGACGAGGCCATTCAGCAAGAGCTCGATATCTACAACGCCGTCGTGCCAAACCCCGGCCAACTGTGCGCAACGCTGTTCATCGAGATCACCAGCGACGACGCGATGCGTGAATGGCTGCCCAAGCTGGTCGGCATCGAGCGGTCGCTCGTGTTTCTGCTGCCAGACGGTGCCTCGGTGCGCAGCCGACCAGAAGCGCAACACGAGGCGCAGCTGACTCGTGCGCATGTCACGTCGGCCGTGCATTACCTCATCTTCGACTTCACGCCCGAGCAAGTCGCTGGCTTCGGTGCTGGGGCGGTGTTGGCCATCGACCACCCTCAGTACCGCGAACGCGTCGAACTTGCACCCAACACCATCGCCGAGCTGCGGGCCGATCTGCTTCCATAGGCCGAGTTCTTCAAAGCCGAGTTCTTCAAAGCCGAGTTCTTCAAAGAGGGTCTGGACGGCTTGACCGAATGAACCTAGATTCGCTGTGTGCTGATCCGGATTCGCCCGGCAGCAAAGCCACAGGGAGACAACGTGGTGTTGGCCAAAGAGAACGTTTGGCGGGAAGTGGGGGCGTGCCGGGGGCTCGAACCCAGCATCTTCTACCCCGACGACAACGACGAAGCACTCGACGCCAAGCAAGTGTGCGCCGAATGCAGCGTACGCGTGGCATGCCTCGAGTACGCACTTCAAATCCGCGAGAAGCAAGGCGTCTGGGGAGGCGCTACCGAACGTGAGCGCAGGCGGATGATCCGCCAACGCCGTCGCACTGCCTAGCCTGTCGGCATGACCTCGCTCGACGATCTTGGTGGCTGGGCCGCGCTCCTCACCGAGGTGCTCGAAGGACGCGATCTGCCCGCTGCGCACGCGCGCGCGGCCATGGGCACCATTCTCGCCGGCGATGCCACACCGGCGCAGCTCATTGCGTTCGTCGTCGCGTTGCGCGCGAAAGGTGAGTCACCCGAGGAGCTGTCGGGCCTGCTCGATGCGGTGTTGGCCGCTGCCACACTGGTGCCGCTCGGCGACGAACTGCGGTCTGCCGCCATCGACATCGTTGGCACCGGCGGCGACCGCAGCCATTCCATCAACGTCAGTACCATGGCTGCGATCGTGGTCGCGGGCGCAGGAGTACCGGTGTGTAAACACGGTGCTCGCGCCGCATCATCGCAGTGTGGCACTGCCGACGTGCTCGAAGCACTCGGGGTTGCCATCGAACTGCCGCCAGAAGGCGTGCTGCGATGCGTCGAACGGGCTGGCATTGGCTTCTGTCTGGCTCCGCGATATCACCCGGCCTTCCGCTTTGCCGCGCCGAGCCGCCGCGAGATCGGCATCGCCACTGTGTTCAACCTGCTCGGGCCGATGGCCAACCCTGGTCGCGTGCGCCGCCAACTCATTGGTGTTGCCAACCCGGCCACGGCCGACCGCATGCTCGCCTCGCTGCGCCTGCACGGCTCGCACCGTGCGTGGGTGGTGCACGGCAACGGTCTCGACGAGCTCACCACTACCGGACTGTCCACAGTGCTCGCCCTCGACGACGATCACGTCAGGTCGTTCACGGTCGATCCGTTGGCGCTTGGTCTTGCACCTGCCATTCCTGACGAGCTCGTGGGCGGCACGCCAGCCCATAACGCCGACGTCGTGCGACGCGTCATGGCAGCAGAGCACGGCGCGCACCGCAACATCGTGGTACTCAACGCGGCGGCAGGTCTGGTGGTCGCCGGAGTCGCCGAGTCGCTCGAAGCGGGTCTCGATGTCGCCTGTCGATCGATCGATTCCGGTGCCGCCGCGGCCGCGTTGCAACGCTTCGTCGACGAGTCGCAGGCCGCGCTCGCTGAACTCGGCAACTGAACACGTGATCGTCAGGGTGCCGGCGTCGTCGGCCAACATCGGGCCTGGCCTCGATGCATTGGGCATGGCCTTGACCCTGTACGCCGAGGTGGGCGTGGTCTGTGCCGATCAACCACCCGATGGCGCACAACCGGCCGATCAACACCATCCGGCGAGTGTGGCCTTTGCGCGTGCAGGTGGCCAGGGCTCGGTCTGGGTACGTTCGCCCATTCCGTCCGGCCGCGGGTTGGGGTTCAGCGGCGCAGTGCGACTCGGCGGCATCTTGGCTGCTCACGCACAACAGTCGGGTGCCCATGCCATCGACGGCGCCACGTATGCGAGCGCACTCACCTTGGCCGCCGAGCTCGAAGGGCACGCCGACAACGTTGCGGCATCGCTACTCGGCGGGGTAGTGGCCACCGCCGGAACCAGAGCGGTACAGGTTCGCTTGGCGATCGATCCGGCAGTGGTGCTGTGGGTGCCATCGTTCACCACATCGACCGACGCCTCGCGGGGCCGATTTGGCGAGTCGGTTCCATTCACCGACGCCGTGTTCAATGTGGGGCGCACGGCTTTGCTGGTGGCGGCGCTGGTTGCGGGCGACGTCGCTTCGTTGCGTGCCGCTACAGAGGATCGTCTGCACCAGTCGGCCCGCTTTACCTCGGCCGAGCCGTCGCGTGACGCCATGATCGCAGCGCTTG
>JAYTNH010000368.1:0-2658 GCA_043748395.1 Ilumatobacteraceae bacterium
AACGATCTCGGCGCCTACGTCGATCAGTTGGTTGGGGCCAATGGCGGTACTTCGCTCGCCGTTGGTCAGGTGCTCGCGCTGCCGTAAGCGCCTCCGCTAACCTCGGAGACCGTGCGTTGCCCCCAGTGCCATATCGACGACACCAAGGTGATCGATTCACGAGAGTCCGACGAAGGTGCAGCCATTCGTCGCCGCCGACTCTGCTCGGGTTGCGCGCACCGCTTCACCACCTATGAGCGCCTCGAAGAAGTGCCGTTGGTGGTACTCAAGAGCCATGGCGGCCGCGAGCCGTTCGATCGCCTGAAGGTCATCGCCGGTGTCTCCGCAGCCACCAAGGGAAGGCCGGTGACTGCCGACCAGGTGGAGCAGTTGGCCGAGGAAGTCGAAGACCACGTGCGTCTGCACGGCTCCGAAGTCACCACCACCGGGCTGGGTCTCGAGGTGCTCGAACGGCTGCGACGCCTCGACGAGGTCGCCTACCTCAGGTTCGCGAGCGTGTACAAAGACTTCGGCGGTGCCGCCGACTTCGAACGCGAGCTGGTGCTGCTGCAGAAACTGCAGCGCAGCTGAGCCCGATGTTGCACCCGCCGTTCGGTGTTCGCGCAGCGGCGTCACTTTTCGCCTTCGTGGCGATGGTCAGCGCGTGCAGTGACTCGGGCGCCATCGGCGCGACCCCCGGTGCCGAGTCGAGCCCAACCCTGCTCGCAACGTCAACGGTCACAATGTCAACGGTCACAACGTCAACGGTCACAACGTCAACGGTCACAACATCAACGACAACATCGACTTCCACAACATCGACGTTGCCACCGACAACGTCGACGACGGCGGTGCCCACCACGACGAGCGAACCAGTGGCGGTCGAGCAGATTGGCACGTCGGTGCAAGGCCGCCCGATCATTGCTACTCGACGTGGCGCACCGGACGGCACTCCGGTACTGGTGATCGGTGTCATCCACGGCAACGAGGATGCCGGGGTTGCCATCCTCGACGACCTGCGTAGCGGTCCGGTGCCTGTGGGCGTGGCGTTGTGGTTCGTCGAATCGATCAACCCCGATGGCCAGGCCGGGCAGTTCCGTGGCAACGCCAATCAGGTCGATCTCAATCGCAACTTTCCGCACGACTGGACCGCCATTGCCGAGCCAGGGGAGTGGGAGTACTCCGGTTCTGGCCCGGCGAGCGAGCCCGAGACGCAGGCATTCATGAACTTCGTCGATCGGATCCAGCCACGGCTCACCATCTGGTATCACCAAGATCTGTATCAGCTTTCGCCGGCCAAGGGCTTCGACGGCGAGCTACGGCAGCGCTACGCCGATCTCACCGGTCTGCCCATCGCGCCGATCACTGGGGGTACCTACACCGGTGTCGCGGCCACGTGGGTGCGGCGAACGATCCCTGAGGCAATCTCGTTCATCGTCGAGCTCGGCCCGACGCTGACCGCCGATGAGGCGGCCATACACGCTGCTGCGGTGCTCGATCTGGCTACACGCGTGTGACAAAGTTCAGCGCGAACGTACGTAGCGACTGAACAAGAATCCGTCGTCCTCGAGCAGTTGTACCAGTTCCATGCGACGGGTGGCGGGCGGCGAGCCCACTGCAAGACGAGGTCCGTCGCCGCCGGCCAGTTGTGGCGACCAGGTGAGGTTCAGTTCGTCGACGAGGTCGGCTTCCACCAAGGCGCCATTGAGCCGTGCCCCGCCTTCGGCTTGCACGAAGTCGACATCGAGTTGAGCGAGGGCTTCGGCAAGATCGACGTTGCCGTGGCCTGCGCGAACAGTGTGAACGGCCAGAGGCGGCGCATCGTGGGGCACGATGAGAAAGCCCGAGCCAGATGTGAAGAGTGGCGTGTCGAGGTCGAGGCTTCCGGTACGGCTCACCACGCCGATTCGCTGCCCTGGTTTGCGCGGTGGTCCGTATCCCTCGGCGCGAACGGTGCCGGCGCCCACGATGATCAGGTCGGCCAGCCGCCTCAGTGAGCTGAGCACCTGCTGGTCGGCGGCGCTGCTCAAGCCCGTCGATGAGTGGTCGACGACGGTCGATCCGTCGAGGCTGGCGACCATGCAGATACCGACCCAAGGCCGGTCGGTCGGGCGTGGCCGATGCGCGGTGTAACTCGTGATGATCTCTACGTCGGCGGCGGGGTCGGGTAACAGGCGGCGCATCGCTCAGATTGTGGCAGCGAGCGACCCCTGAACCGCCGATCTGTGGATAAGTCTGTGGAAACACTGCCTGTTCACCTGTTGTCCACCTTTGTCCCCAGGCCGTCCCCAGGCAGTGCACCCGAAATTCACAGGTTTCTCCTCTTCCTCCCCACAGGGCGCGCCCCGTATGGTTCCACTGTCGAGCGGTGGATGGTGCGAGGCACGGATGGACAGCGAGCACGGGGAGTAGATGTCGTGTGCGAACTGTAGGGGGCAGCCCTGAACCTGTGACCTCGCACCATTCGCCCTCTGATCGCCCTCTGATCGCCCTCTGATCGCCCTCTGATCGTGGGGTGGATCTCCCTGATCTGGCCAGGAATCAAGAATTGGCAGATTGATCATTGACAACTGTGTAACTACAATGATGTAATACTCAACCTGTTGTGGTGTGGGCGGGCACGGGGGCTTTTCTTCCACCACATCTTGTGGTTGGGTCCGGCAGCATCACCGTCGGGCC
>JAYTNH010000369.1:0-2856 GCA_043748395.1 Ilumatobacteraceae bacterium
GTCGGCTCCGGCTCGGCAGCCTGCTGCTCACCATCTCGATGGGGGTGGCCTCGATGGGGGTGGCCTCGATGGGGATTACGGCTTGCGGCAGCGACGCCCCGACACCGTCCGCTACCGCTGGCGGGCTCTCTGGCACGGTGCGCCTCGGGTTCTTCCCGAACGTCACTCATGCACCCGCCCTCGTGGGACTCGCTGAAGGCATGTTCGCCGCCGCACTCGGTGACGGCGTCAACCTGCGGACGTCGACGTTCAACGCCGGCACCGAGGCCATCGAGGCGATGCTCGCCGAGTCCCTCGACATCACGTTCATCGGACCCAACCCGGCCATCAACGCGTTCGCCCGGTCGAACGGCAGCGCCATCCGCATCGTCGCCGGCAGCACGTCGGGTGGCGCCTACCTGGTCGTGAAGCCGGAGATCACTTCGGTCGAGCAACTGGTCGGCACCACCCTGGCCACGCCGTCGCTGGGCAACACACAAGACGTGGCGTTGCGCGCCTGGTTGAAGGACAACGGTCTGGAGACCATGCCCGACGGCGGCGGCGACGTCTCCATCTTGCCGCAGAGCAACTCCACGTCGCTCGAGTCGTTCCTGATTGGTGACATCGACGGCGCTTGGGTGCCCGAGCCCTGGGCCACCCGTCTGGTGGAGCAGGGCGGGGGCAGCGTGCTGGTCGACGAGCGCGAACTGTGGCCCGACACCGGCGGCGAGTACGTCACGTCCCATGTGATCGTGCGCACCGACTTCCTCGACGCCCATCCCGACCTCGTAAAGGCGGTGCTAGTTGGCCTCGCCGATGCAATTGCGCTGATCAAGGCCGAACCTGCCAGAGCCCAGGCCGACGTGATCCTGCAGATCACCGAGATCACGGCTAGCGCGCCCAACGCAGCCAGCCTCGCCGCCAGCTTCGACAACCTCACGTTCACGCTCGATCCGATCGCTGCCTCGCTGCGCGTATCAGCCGACGACGCGGTGGACGTCGGCCTGCTCGACCCGGTCGACCTGAGCGGCATCTACGACCTGACCCTTGTGAACGAGATACTCGCCGAGCGTGGCGAACCGGAGGTGCGCGGCCTGTGACTGTGGCGTTTGAACAAAACGTGGGCAACGTGGCCGAACTCGGCCAGCGCGAGCGCGAGCCAGCGCTCGCACTGCGGCACGTCTCCAAGCGGCACGGCAGCGGACCCAAGGGTGTGGTCGCGCTCGACGGCGTCAGCCTGACGGTGGAGCACGGTGAGTTCGTCTGCATCGTCGGCGCCTCCGGCTGCGGCAAGACCACCCTGCTCTCGCTCGCGGCCGGGCTCGACCAGCCCACCTCTGGCGAACTGCAGGTGAACGGCCGCACGGCGCTGATGTTCCAAGAGCCCGCCCTGTTGCCGTGGCGCAGTGCTGTGCAGAACGTCGAGTTGGCGATGAAGCTACGCGGCGTCCCACGACGCGAACGACGTGAACGGGCAGTGGAACTACTGCGGATGGTGCACCTGGCCGACTTCGTCGACAAGGCCCCGCACGAGTTGTCGGGCGGCATGCGCCAGCGTGTCGCGCTTGCTCGGGCATTGGCACAGGAAGCCGAGATCCTGCTGATGGACGAGCCATTCGGCGCACTCGATGCCATCACTCGCGACGTGCTGCACGACGAGATCGAGCGCATCGCTCAGGAACAGGCGCTCACCGTGCTGTTCGTCACCCACAACGTTCGCGAAGCCAGTCGCCTCGGCGACCGCATCGTGCTGCTCTCCAGCCGGCCGGGGCGGATCGTGGAGGAGTTCGCCGTCGACGTGGAGCGACCGCGCCGTATCGAGAGTCCGCAGGTGTCGGAGCTCGCTGCCAAGGTCACCACGCGGCTACGCGAGGAGGTGCGGCGCCATGCCCACTGACTTGCATCCCCACACGGAGCCATTTGCCGACGAACGAACGAACAGTACCGAGCTCGCCGGCCTCGACCGATTGGAGCTCGGCGACGAGCAAGCCGTGCCGTGGGGCGTGCGACTGTGGAGCCAAACGTGGCCGAAGGTGACTGCGATCGCGCTGGTCATCGGGTTGTGGCAGGCGGCCGTGTGGGCGGAATGGAAGAAGATCTACGTGTTGCCATCGCCGCTGCTGGTGTGGGACCGCCTCCTCGCCGACATCGGCACTGCACAGTTGTGGCGCGCCGTTGGCACCACGATGGAACGCGCTGTGATCGGGTTCCTGGTCGCCGTCGCGATCGGTGCTGCAATCGGCCTGGCGGTGAGCGAGTCGAGGTATGTACGCACCGCAATCGGTTCGATGATCAGCGGCCTGCAGACGATGCCGTCGATCGCCTGGTTCCCGCTTGCCATCCTCCTGTTCGGTCGCGACGACAGCGCCATCTACTTCGTGGTCGTGCTCGGTGCCGCCCCATCGATCGCCAGCGGGGTCATCAGCGGCATCGACGGCATGCCGCCGCTGCTTCGCCGCGTGGGTCGCAGCATGGGTGCGAAGTCGGTGGCGCTGTACCGCGACTTCGTGGTACCAGCGGCCATGCCATCAGTGGTGTCGGGGCTGAAGCAGGGGTGGGCGTTCGCCTGGCGCAGCCTGATGGCGGGCGAGTTGCTGGTGATCATCCCCGGCAAGCAGACCATCGGCACCCGCTTGTCGTTCGCACGCGAGCTGTCCGACGCCACGGGCCTGGTAGCGACGATGGTGGTGATCCTGGTGATCGGCATCCTCATCGACTCGCTGGTCTTCAGTCGTCTCGAGCGCAGGGTTCTGCGCAATCGAGGTCTCGCAGTTCGGGATTGACCGCCACGACACGTGCTCTCACGGTCAGGCGCCGAGCCGACGCAACTCGCCGTCGACTCGCTTCACGCTGACAGTGCGGCTGGTACCGAGCGAT
>JAYTNH010000370.1:0-7397 GCA_043748395.1 Ilumatobacteraceae bacterium
GGCGCTGTGCGAAGCCGGCGTGCCGATCGATCACATCGGCGGAACGAGCATGGGCGCGATCACCGGTGTGCAAATGGCCATGCAACCCGACGCCACCGCCCTGATCGGGGCGAATCGCGAGCTGTTCTTGAAGGCCAACGTCGGCCGTAAGTTCACGATGCCCATCGTGTCGATGATGTCGGTACGAACTGTGTTGCCGCTCTTCAAGGAGCTGTTCGGTGACTCCGATCTGGCCGATACCCGTGTGCCCTCGTTCGTGACGGTTGCCGATTTCACCGAGTGCGCGCTGACGTTTCGCGACCGTGGCCCAAGTGCCATGTGGGTGCGAGCTTCGGCGTCGCCGCCGGGCATCTGGCCGCCGGTGGTCGACGAGCGCGGTCATCTCTACGTCGATGGTGGGGTGCTCGACAATCTGCCGGTAGCGGCGATGCGACGTCGTGCGCAAGGCAAGGTGCTCGCCGTGAACGTGTCGCGGGTGACGCCTCTCGAGGTGGCTCCGGGCACGGGAGAGGTTACCTCGTGGATGCGACTCGTCGATCCGCGTGCGAGTCATCGCGTATCGGGCTACCCGACGCTGCCGAAGTTACTGATGCGGCTCGGACTGCTCACCAGCCTGCCGCGCCAAGCGGAGGAATCGAGATTGGCCGACGTCTACGTGGAGCCGGCGGTCAGTCAGTACCAGATGGGCCAATTTGGCCGCTTCGACGCGATCGTGGCGGCCGGGTACGACGCGATGCGACGTTCACTCGACGCTCATGGCGACGAGTTGTCGAGCTGGACCTGAGGTCAGCCAGCCGGGCGCAGTGCGTCGGCCTGCTCGATGTCTTTGTGGAAGCGCTTGTGCACGTACAGGCGTCCGCCGAGCGTCTCGGTCTTGGCCCACATGCCCGACACCGGACCGATCTGCGTGGAACGGGGCACATCGCGCAAATGCGACTTCACGTTGGTGAGCGTGAACCGCCCGGTATCGAAGATGGCGATGCGCTGGTCGGTCACGATGACGGCGCGGTAGGCGCTCTTGAAGATGAGGATCCAGTAGCTCAGTACGCCCCACCAACCGTTGAAGGTCTGGGCCGAGAACACCGCCTGGATCTGCTCGCCTGGCGCCAACATCGGCGCCACTTTCTCACGGAGTCGGTCTCTCACAGCAATGGCCATGCGCGAACACTAGCGCGACAGGTTGCCGCCCCCGGTCGCGCGCCTCTAACATTGCATGGTCCTGCGAGACCTTCTCAGGACGCTTGCACCCAGTCAGTTTGCAGAGGTAGACGCGTGCCCACAATTCAACAGCTGGTGCGTCATGGTCGCACCACGAAGTTCTCCAAGACGAAGACTCCGGCCCTCAAGGGGTCGCCGCAGCGTCGTGGCGTGTGCACCCGTGTGTACACCAACACCCCCAAGAAGCCGAACTCGGCCCTGCGCAAGGTGGCGCGTGTGCGCCTCAGCAGCGGTGTCGAGATCACGGCCTACATCCCCGGTGAGGGCCACAACCTGCAAGAGCACTCCATCGTGCTCGTGCGCGGCGGCCGCGTTCGCGACCTGCCCGGTGTGCGTTACAAGATCATTCGCGGCGCGCTCGACGCAGCCGGCGTGAAGAACCGCAAGCAAGCCCGCAGCCGTTACGGCGCGAAGATGGCCAAGTAGTCAAGGAACCGTGATTTAAATGCCCCGTAAAGGCCCTGCTCCCCGTCGTGAACTGATCCCCGATCCGATCTACCGGTCGACTCTCGTCACCCAGATCGTCAACAAGGTGATGCTGCACGGCAAGCGTTCCGTTGCCGAGAAGATCGTCTACGACGCCCTCAAGATCGTGGAAGAGAAGACCGGCGCCGAGCCCATCGCCACGCTCAAGCGGGCGATCGACAACCTCAAGCCACCGCTCGAGGTCAAGAGCCGCCGCGTCGGTGGTGCCACCTATCAGGTGCCCGTCGAAGTGCGTCCTCGTCGTGCCAGCACGCTGGCCATTCGCTGGCTCATCGACTTCGGCCGCAAGCGCCGTGAGAAGACCATGGCCGAATGCCTCGCTGGCGAGATCCTCGATGCCGGTAACGGCCTCGGCGCCGCCATCAAGCGTCGCGACGACATGCAGAAGATGGCCGAGAGCAACAAGGCTTTCGCTCACTACCGCTTCTAGTAGCTCATGATGCCAGGGTGGACATGCCCTGACTGCCAGCGGCGCTTCGCCCGCACCAAGCAATCGCACGAGTGTGCGCCCGCGATGTCGTTGGACGACTACTTCTCCACCGGCCCCGAGTTCGAGCGTCCCGTGTTCGACGCGGTCATGGCGCATGTACGCACCCTGGGCGAGGTGCACATCGAACCAGTGTCGGTCGGCATCTTCGTGAAGCGAGTCGGCCGTTATATCCAGCTCCGTCCGATGACCAAGTGGGTGGCACTGTCGTTTTCGCTGCCACGCACGTTGCACCACCCCAAGATCTCGCGCAAGCCGCAGCAATACGGTCGATTGGTGTACCACGTGGTGAACCTGCACGGCCCCGACGACGTCGACGACGACGTGCGCGCCTGGCTCACCGAAGCCTGGGCCGCCGCCGACAACTGAACTTTGGTCGTGAGTCGCCGTCGCTGGACGACCACTCATCGCCACGGTTGGTGGTTGGCCGGTGGCTGCGACGATCTAGCGTTGTCTGCATGTGTCGCAACATCACCACCTTGCGCGGGCTCGAGCCCGACGCCACTGCTGAAGAGATCGAGGCCGCTGCGCTTCAGTTCGTGCGCAAGATCAGCGGCGTGAACAAGCCGTCGGCGGCCACCGTCGACGCGTTCGAGCGGGCCGTGTGGTCGATCACAGTGGCGAGCACCGCGCTGTTGGCCGAGTTGCCCGCCCGCCGTCAACCGCCGCCCACGCTGCCGCCGTTGCGCCGCATCGCCGCGCGCTGATCTTTTTAGCCGCTCGGCCGATTACTCGGCCAACTATTCGGCCACCAATGCCAGCGCAGCGGTGCGCGTTGCCGACGGCTCATAGTGCAGCCACCGCAGACCGACCTTCACCAGTGGCGCCATCACCAGCGTGAACACCACCGTGCCCACGCCGAATGCGCCGCCCAGCAGAGCGCCGACGAGCAGCGGCACGCCATCAGCCAACCAGCGTGCCGGCACCAGGTCGAGGCCGCGGTCAACCAAGCCGAGCATGACCACCTCTGACGGTCCAGCCCCCAGTTCGGTGGTGATGATCATGCAAATACCCACGGCGAGGATGGCGATGCCGCCGGTGAGTAGCCCGATGCGGGCGACGATCAACTCGGTGGTGGGCACGATGTCGAGGAACAGATTGATCAGCGGGCCGATCGCAAAAGTGCCGACAATGCTGGCAGGCCCGGGCCGCGTGCCAAGCATCGTGCCGATCGCGTAGAACACCAGCGAGTTGACGACGTACCAGGTGCCGAATGACCCACCGAGCGCGTCGGCGATGCCGGTGTTGAAGACGTCGAACGGGGCAACCCCCAACTCGGCTCTGAGCAGCAGTGGCACGCCGACGCCGATGAGCACCCACGACACGGTGATGCGCGCCAAGCGGATGCGCATTGACAGACGGTTGGTGGTGGAGACGATCTACGCGACGGTATCGGCGGGCCGGGTGGCTTTGCGTGCGAACCCACGCGCCTCGCCGATAGCATCGAACGCCGTGCCTGAGGCCATATCTGGCCTGGCGCGCACGGGATCATACGAGCCCGTGCAGACGCAGAGGAAAGAAGAACACACGAGATGGCCAAGCGCGAATTCCCCCTCGAGCGCACCCGCAACATCGGCATCATGGCGCACATCGACGCCGGCAAGACCACCACGACCGAGCGCATCCTCTACTACACGGGCAAGAGCTACAAGATCGGTGAAGTGCACGAAGGTGCAGCCACCATGGACCACATGGCCCAAGAGCAAGAGCGCGGCATCACCATCACGTCCGCTGCCACTACCTGCATCTGGAACAACCATCGCATCAACATCATCGACACCCCCGGCCACGTCGACTTCACCATCGAAGTAGAGCGCAGCTTGCGCGTGCTCGACGGTGCCGTCACCGTGTTCGACTCGGTTGCCGGTGTCGAGCCGCAGACCGAGACGGTGTGGCGTCAAGCCAACAAGTACAAAGTGCCGCGCATGTGCTTCGTCAACAAGATGGATCGCATCGGCGCCGACTTCTACCGCACCGTGCAGATGGTGAAAGACCGCCTGCAGGCAGTGCCCGCAGTGCTGCACCTTCCTATCGGTGCCGGCGGCCCCGAGGCCAACAAGCCGTTCATCGGGCTCATCGACCTGGTTGAGATGAAGGCACTGGTGTGGAAGGACGAAGAGCTCGGCGCGAAGTGGGACGTCCTCGACATTCCGGCCGACATGGTCGATCAGGCCAACGAGTATCGCGAGCAGTTGCTCGAAACCATCGCCACCAGTGACGACGAGCTCATGGAGAAGTACCTCGCCGGCGAAGACCTCACCGTGGCCGAGATCAAGCGCGCCATCCGTGCTGGCACCCTTGCGTTCGACTTCGTGCCCATCCTGTGCGGTTCGGCCTTCAAGAACAAGGGCGTGCAGCCCATGCTCGACGCTGTAGTCGACTTCCTGCCCAGCCCGCTCGACATCCCCGATACGCAGGGCACCAAGCCGAACCACGAAGAAGTGATCCTCTCCCGCAAGCCCGACGAGTCAGAGCCCTTCGCCGCGTTGGCCTTCAAGATCGTGGCCGATCCGTTCGGCAAGCTCACCTACTTCCGTGTGTACTCGGGCCAGATCAACAAGGGCGACGAGGTCTACAACAGCACCAAAGAGCGGCGTGAGCGTCTCGGGCGCATCTTGCTCATGCACGCCAACCAGCGTGAAGACGTCGACTTTGCCATGGCCGGCGACATCGTGGCCGGTCTCGGCTTCAAGGACACCACCACTGGTGACACCCTGTGCGACCGTTCCGACCCGATCATCCTCGAGCGCATGATCTTCCCCGAGCCCGTCATCCACGTGGCTATCGAGCCGCGCACCAAGGACGACCAAGACAAGCTGGGCAAGGCCCTGAAGTCGCTCAGCGACGAAGACCCCACATTCCGTGTGCGCAGCGACGAAGAGACCGGCCAGACCGTCATCTCCGGCATGGGCGAGCTCCACCTCGAGATCCTCGTCGACCGCATGATGCGCGAGTTCGGCGTGGTTGCAACGGTCGGTAAGCCGCAGGTTGCCTACCGCGAGACGATCACCAAGATCGTCGAGTCGGTCGAGTACCGCCACATCAAGCAGAGCGGTGGCTCCGGCCAGTTCGCTGTCGTCAAGATCACCCTCGAGCCCAACCCGGGCAAGGGCTACGAGTTCGTCGACAAGATCAGCGGTGGCCGCATTCCGCGTGAGTACATCAACCCCACCAACCAGGGTATGCAGAGCGCGCTCGACAACGGCGTGCTCGCCGGCTACCCCACGGTCGATGTGAAGGCCACCTTGGTCGACGGTCAGTACCACGATGTCGACTCCAGCGAAATGGCATTCAAGATCGCCGGTCAGATGGCGTTCAAGAAGGCGGCCGAGATGGCCAAGCCGGTCATTCTCGAGCCGATCATGTCGGTCGAGGTCGTCACCCCTGAGGACTACATGGGCGACGTCATGGGCGACCTGTCGAGCCGTCGCGGCCGCATCGAAGGCATGGAGGCACAGGGCAACGCCCAGATCGTGCGTGCCCAGATCCCGCTCAGCGAGATGTTTGGCTACTCCACCGACCTTCGTTCACGCACCCAGGGCCGTGCCACGTACACCATGCAGTTCGCGCAGTACATGGAAGTGCCTGCCAACATCGCCGCGGACATCATCAAGCGCGTCCGCGGCGAGTAAGCCCGCCGAACTTTGGTTGTGAGTGGTCGCTGAGCGACCACTCATCGCCACGAATGGCGCGGTAACGCTGCCGAGTAGGTAGCCGTGCGACAATGTGGCCATGAGCCGCGACGCGTTGGTGGTAGCAGCGAAACGCACCATCGCACACGCCCGCGCCGGCACGGTGCCGTTGGTCGGTGACGTGCTGCGCGTGCCGGCGAGTAACTACTTCGATCCCGACCGGTGGCAACTCGAGATGGATCGCATCTTCCGTCGCCTGCCACTGGTGTTGGGCTTCTCGTGCGAGTTTGCCGAGCCCCATGCGTATCGGGCGTTCGAGGTGATGGGTGTGCCCATCCTGCTCGTGCGCGGTGGCGATGGTGTGCTGCGTTCGTTCGTCAACACCTGCAGCCATCGTGGCGCTGTCGTGGCCCACGAAGGCAGTGGTGTGGCGCGACGGTTCACCTGCCCCTATCACGCATGGAGCTACGACACGCAGGGTGCGCTGGTGGGCATCCTCGATCGCGCCGCGTTCGGTGAGGTCGACACAGCGTGCCTTGGTCTCACCCCGCTACCGGTGCACGAGCGCGCGGGCATCGTGTTCGGTGGCATCGTGCCCGGCATGGCGTTCGATCTCGACGCGCATCTGTGCGGATACGGCGAGATGCTTGAACATCTCGACCTGGCCACCTGCACCGTGGTGGGCCGCCAACAGGTCGCCGGCCCCAACTGGAAGGTGGCCTACGACGGCTACCTCGACTTCTACCACCTGCCCATCTTGCACAAAGACACGTTCGGGCCGCAGTTCAACAACAAGACAGTGAGCGATGGTTGGGGCCCGCACCAGCGCAACACCCAGCCCGACGAACGAATGCTCGCCCTCGAGGATCGACCGGACGACACGTGGCCGACCCGAGCGCTCAACGGCGGCATCTGGACGATCTTCCCGCACGTGTCAGTCGCCGGCTTCGATGCTGGCGGGCCGCTCTACATGGTGTCGCTGTTGTTCCCCGGCGACACGCCCGGCACGTCGGTGACCGTGCAGACGTTCTTGTCGACGTTCGAGCCCGACGCCGAAACCCGTGAGGCGATCGACAAGACGATGGACTTCTTGTTGCACGTGGTACGCGACGAGGACTACTTCACCGGCAACCGCATCCAACGCGCACTGCAGACCGGTGCCAAGCGCCACGTTCTGTTCGGCCGCAACGAGGGTGCCTGCCAACGCTTCCACGGCTGGGTCGACGCGTTCGTTGCCGCCGAGACGCCAGCTGCCACTGCCGCCCTGCTCGCCGCAGCCACTGAGTACCACGACGCCTGAGCGTTTGCCGACTCAACCACACAGGTTGTGGCGAACTACCAAACGCGGGGCCTGCGGGTGGTGGTGTGGCGCCTGCCCCGCTAGGATCGGAACGTTCTTTGACAACCCACTGAATCCACCAACGGAGAAGACTGCGATGAGCAAGGCAAAGTTTGAGCGTACGAAGCCGCATGTGAATATTGGCACGATGGGTCATATTGATCATGGGAAGACGACGTTGACGGCTGCGATTTCTAAGACGTTGGCGGGGAAGGGGTTGGCGACGTATACGCCG
>JAYTNH010000371.1:0-11835 GCA_043748395.1 Ilumatobacteraceae bacterium
TAACCCGGGCCGCCGTTGCCAGTGGCCGTTGGATCGCCGCACTGCCCCACGAACTGGGGGATGATGCGGTGACACTGGGTGTTGTCGAAGTAGTGGTAGCGCGCCAGCACGACGAAGTTGTTGACGTTGATGGGTGCCTTCACGGCGTCGAGTGCAACGGTGAGCGAACCCTTGTTGGTGGTGATCACGGCCTCGTACTGCTTGGCCGTGTCGATGCACATCGGTGGCTCCTGGGCGAACGTGATGGTTCGCGCCGACGAGCCGTCGGCCTCGGGGCACGGTGTGTCGCCCGTGATGGTGGCGCCCGGCACGGTCACTGGGGCAGGGAAGGGAGCAACGGTGGTCGCCGTCACTGTGGTGGTAGTGGGTGTTGCCACCTTGTCGTCGCCCCCGTTCACGAGCAGCACCAGACCCCAGAGCACGGCGATCACCACCGGAATGCCGATGCCGTAGCGAAGACCGACGCGCTTGGTCTTGGCGACCCTCGCGTCGTGAGCGAGCTCTTGGAGTCGGATCTGGCGGTTGGTTTTTTGGCGTTCACGCTTAGGGGTACCCACGAGCGTGGAAGGTTATCTGGACGCAAAGTCAGTCCGTAGTGCAACAAGAACCTTTCAAGTTCCGCACCGAGAGTGCCGATTCAGCTTTCGAACAGCGGCGATTCGCACCTTGTGGTGCAGGGACGGCAAGAAAATGAATCGGATCTACGGAATGGGTGCTCGCGTGATGGCCGCTCTGGGCCTTGCCGCCGCTGCCGGGTACCTCACGTGGCGGATGATTTCGTCGTGGAGCTCGGTACCGATGTGGCTCTGGATCCCTGGGCTGGCGTTCGAGATCGTTGCGTTCGCTGGTTCGGGGCTACTGATCTGGGCATTGTGGCGCAAGCCGCTGACCCCAGTCGTTGATCGAGCCGCTGCCGTCGTTGTCGTCGGTGTCGTCGTCGATGTCGTCATTCGGGTCGGCGACAACACGCCGGCCGAAGTGCGTGCAACCATTCTTGCTGCGTCGTCGATGCACAGCGTTGGCCGTCTCATCGTGGTCGATCTGTCGTCGCGCACTGAGGTGGCCGAGGTTGCCACCGAGTTGGGCGCGCATTACCTCGCCGGCGACGCACTCGACCTCAACGGCTTGGCGGCGGCGCTCGGTGCGGTGGAGACCCCTACGTTCGCCCTGCTCGATGCGGGCGACGTTCCCTCGAAGTCTCTGCTCGACGCGCTGTTACCGCCGCTCGACAACCCGCTGGTAGCAATCGTGCAAGCAGTGGCGACGGCACCGGCCATCGACTCGCCCGAGCACGGCGCGAACGGCGTTCACGAATTGCAATTCGAACGCACCGCCCTGAATCCGGCGCTGGGTCAGCGCGGGGTGGCGATGTGGCTTGGATCGGGGTCACTGGTTCGACGTGAAGCGCTCGAGTCGGTCACCATCGACAACCAGCGTCCGCTACCCGCTCAATGGGCGATCTCGGGTGCCCTGCTCACAGGTGGTTGGCGCATCGAGTCGCCGGCGGGCCCGGCGCTCATCTCGGTGCAACCGCTCCTGACCCCCGAGGCTGTGTATGACGATCGGGTTCGCCGGGCGCGTTCAGCGCGGCGCCTGCTGATCGGCCGCAATGGCGCCCTCGGCTTCAACCGACTCAGCCTGCGTCAACGCGCTGGGCTCATGGCGTGGACCGTGCGTCCGTTGTCGGGGCTGGCTCGTGGTGTGTTCATCTTTGTTCTCGTCGGTTCGTTGCTGTCAGGAAAGCTGCCGCTGCACCTCGGATCGGGCGCCGTGCTGTGGGTGCCCGCCTTCTTCGGTGCCACATGGGCAGTTGCCGCGCTCAGCCGGGGCTCGTTGCGGCTCGGCGATCGCACGCGCTGGTCGCTGATGACCCTGGGCGCTGCGTATCGCGGCCTGTCGTCGCCACCGGTTCTGCCGAGTGCGTTGCCACCATTGGTCTCGTTCAAGACCGTGCGCCACGGTGCCGCTCTGGTCGGGGCGGTTGTTGTGGTGAGCACCGTGATGGCCTTGCGCGGCGTCAGCGATCGGCTGAGTCATACTCTGCATCCACTATCGCAGGCCCATCTCGTCGGGTTGATGTTGGTCGGTCTGTGGTTGCTCGCGCTGTCGCTCGACGCGATGCGTCTGCTCGCCCGTCGTGGCCGCATGCGTCGTGCGTTCCGCGTGGTGTCGTCGTTCCCTGCGCAGTTCGGTGATCGCTCTGCTTTCGTCGTCGACCTCACGTCGCTCGGGGCCGGCCTGGTGAGCGACCACGCGATGAGAGTCGGCGATTCGGCTGCGTTCGAAATGGTGCTGCCCACGGGCTCGGGCTGTACCACCACCATGGTTGCGGCCACGGTGCGCAACGTCAGCGAACGCCCCTACGGCGGGTGGCGCATCGGTATCGAGTTCTTGGCCCCGGCCGGTGCCACGGCCGACGCGCTGGCCGAGCACTGTGTCATCGAACCAGCACGTCGGGCGATGGGCGAGATCGGCGACGAGATCGCCGTGGTCGGCCGATCGTTGGTCGACGACGTCACAGCCTCGTCGGCCGAAGAAGGTCGGCGGGCCTTGTTGCGGCTCGCTGCTGCCATCGCCATCGTCGGTGCGACAGCCAGCGTTGCCCCGCAACCCGTTGACGCTGCAGCGCCAGCCCAACACCTAGTGCGCGGCTCGGTGGTCGTGGCCGGCCACCGCCCCGCCGACGGTGACCCGTTGCCCGACAGTGGCCTGGGCGGAGTGGTGGTGATGGCGGTGTGCTCGCTGGCCCCTGGGCCCGATGGTGAGTTCGGCACGTTCGATGACGTCTTCGGCCCGACCACCTCGACTGCGACGGATCCGGACGGCACGTTCGATCTCACGCTCGAAGGCGCGGCGTGCTGGACCAGCATCCCTCCGCCCATCGGCTACGCATACGAAGCGACGGTCGAGTCGAGCGCGGTCGCGCCCCCCGACACAGTGACTGGGCCAGTGACCGCCATGCCAGTGACTGGGCCCGTTGAGGCGGTCGACCTTGGCGCCGTCGTGGTCACACAGCAGGTCGTGATGGTTGCCGTCTCCACCCCCGCACAGCCTGCCGGCACCGACGATGTGGTGTGGTCCGATCTCGATGCCGATGGCATTCACGAGATCGCCGAGCCCGGCCTCGCCGGTGTGATCGTCACCATGTACGACGCCTCGGGTGGCGTGAGTCAGAGCACGCGCACCGACGCCGATGGACACTACCGATTCGCCAGCCTGGCGCAAGGTTTGTACAGCGTGGGCGTGTCGTCGCTACCCGAGGGCACCACCGTCGGTCGCTCGCCGGTGTCTGCGGCCACCGGCGCCCAGATCGATCCGGTCAGTTCGCGCACGCAACTGCTGTCGGTGGTTGCTGGTGCAACGTCAATCGGCGTCGACGTTGCGGTGGCACCGACAACGTCGCGCACCGTTCAGACAGCGCCCCACCGCGTGCTACCGGCCCCGGCCAAGGGCATGACGGCCGGAGCCTCCGGTCGGTTGTCGGCGAACGACTCGACGCCGCTGTCGTTGCTGGTTCCGCTACTCGGTGCTGGGCTTGCCGCAAGCCTGGTGCTCAGCTACCTCGTGAGCCGTCAACGGTGGAACCGTCAGTCGGCATCGCCGGGCGATCTGGGCGGCGTGGGCGATGTGAACGGTGTGAACGGTGTGAACGGTGTGAGCGTTGCCGGCGGCTCGTCGTCGCTGTCGCCCGACTTCGCCACGAGGTAGCCGATCGCGCGCTCTGCCTTCGGGTAGCGGTGCACGAGACCCCAGAACTTGGGCGAGTGGTCGCAGTGCTGGAGGTGCGCGAGTTCGTGCACCAGCACGTAGTCGATCACCCAGTCGGGGAACGGTGCGAGCCGCGTAGAGATACGGATGACCCCGGTGGAGGGTGTGCACGAACCCCATTGGCTGCGCATGCCGTCGGACCACTTCACGGTGGTGGGCGTGGGGAGTTGGTAGGTGCGGGCGAGCAATGCCGCCCGCTTGGTCAGGTCGATTCGGTCGGCATCGAGCTTGCGGCGGAATCGGGCGCTCATCTCGTGCACCCAGCGCACTTCTTCGGTCGTGTTCATCCAGCCGGGAAGCGTGATGGCGAGCACGTCGCCGCGCAACTGCGCCCCAACCGTGCGCCGACGCTTCGCCGACCGCTTCACCTCCACCCGAAACGGCGCAGGTTGCGAGGGCCGAACCTCGTGGTGGCCCGGTTCTGTGGCGGTCATTCGACGACCATCGAGTAGGCAGAGGGCGAATCGGTAGAGGGCGAGTCGGCAGAGGGCGAATCGGCAGAAGATGACAACACGACCTGGTCTCCGGCAGTGATGGTGCCGCCCGCATCGACAGCGAACCAACAGCCGCTGAGGTTGGCGAAGCGCACGTCGGGCGCGCTCAGGAAGCGACGCATGGTGCGGATGACACCCGCGTGGGCCACCACGAGAACTTCGCCGCCCGGCGTGTGCTCGGCGATGTCGATCATGCATTCACTCACCCGTCGCACGATCGATTCGCGTGGCTCGGCATCGTCGGGCGGGCGGTGCTGAGCCAGGTATCCGGGCCAACCCGCCTCGATCTCGATGGCGGTGAGACCCTGCCACGACCCCAGGTACGACTCGCGTAGCCGGTCGTCGACGAGCACCGGGCCGATGCCCAGCCGCTCGCTGATGATGACGGCAGTACTGACCGCCCGTTCGAGCTGACTGCACCAGATGGCATCGAAGGTGCCGAGGACCTGAGCGGCAGTGTCGGCCTGTCGCATGCCGGCCTCGGACAGCGGCGGATCTTCCGTACCCTGCCACTTGCCCAGAGCGTTCCACTCACTCTCGCCGTGGCGCACGACGAGCAATCGAGTGGTGAGCGCCGCAGGAGTCATTCGGTCGAGCGTAGCGATGGGGTGCGCGCTCGGTTGGCTGCGATGGTGCCCGACGTCAGCGTTGCCGCAGAGTGGCCGCGGCGGCGTGGGCCGGGAACCCTTCGTGTTCGCTCATCGCCACGATGGTCGGCGTCATGCGGGCCAGCGCGGCCGCAGTGGCCCTGGCCACCGCCGTGCGCTTCAGGAACGCCTCGGCGGTGATGCCACTGCTCACATGTGCAAAGCCACCAGTTGGCAGGCTCGCTGGGCAGCCGATGGCGAAGTTGCCGGCGCTGAACAACGTGTGCTGGCCGACGAGGATCTCGCCGGCGTTCACCAAATGGTCGAGCAGGCGTGCTTCGGCGTGTGCGGCAACTGCCACCTGCAGGTGTTCGGGAGCCCACCGGTTGGCGACCTCGGCCGCCTGGTCGAGGTCGGTCACGAACACGCAACCGCCGTTGGTGCCAAGCGAGGCACGGCACGCGGCGGCGCGTGCGGCTGGAAGATCGGCGATCTGTCGTTGCAGTTCGGCATCGACCGCGTCGGCCAGCGCTGCCGACGCCGTGACGAGCAGCACGCTCGAATCGATGCCGTGCTCGGCCTCGTTCAGCAGGTCGGCTGCGACGAAGGTGGGATCGGCGGAATCGTCGGCGATCACCATGCTCTCGGTGGGACCGAGGATCATCATGGTGGCCACGCCATAGCGCTGCATCTCGACCTGTGCGCAGGCCACCGGCGGGCTGCCAGGGCCGACGATCTTGCGTACCTTCGGGATGGATTGGGTGCCGAAGCCCAGCGCCGCGACACCGGCCGGGCCATTGACACGGAAGACGTCGGCGATACCCAGCTTGCGACACACCACCAACACCGCTGGGTCGATGTGGCCGCTGCCGTCGGGCATGGGCGGTACCACCAGCGCCAACTGCGGTACGCCGGCAACCACCGCTGGCACGGCCAGTTGATACGCCACACTGGGGTAGCTGGCCTTGCCACTGGGCACGAACAGGCCGGCCGACGAGATCGGCGTGATCTTCTCTCCGACGCTGAGTCCCGGCTCGCTCTCGAAGCTCCAGTCGGCGGCGCGGAGCATCACTTGGTCGTTGAACGACCGCAGGTGGGCGATCGCGTCGTCGATGGCGCGGTCGACGTCGGCCGACACTGACGCGCTGTCGATCTCGTCGGCACTGGCACGCAGTTGATGCGGTTCGAGGTGGACGTGATCGAACTCGGCAAGTGCCCGACACACCGCCTCGTCGCCATGCTCACGTACGTCGTCGATGATGCGGCCGATGGAGGCCTTGAGCTCGGCATCGAAGATCGCTTCGAGGCCCCGGTCGCACAGGGCCGCACGTGCTGGCTCGTCGAGGTCGGCCCACGTCATCCGTCGCATCACCGTCACGTTGTTCGACGCTACCGGGCCCCACCGGTGCGGGCGAGATACACTCTCCACACGTTCCCCCGAACCCGCCAGAAGGCCGAGGAGCGTTGCCATGCCCGTGACCGTTGTAGTTGGAGCCCAGTGGGGCGATGAGGGCAAGGCCAAGGTGATCGACCTGCTCGCGGCCGACCACAGCCATGTGGTGCGCTATCAGGGTGGGCACAACGCCGGTCACACCGTGGTGGTGGGCACCGAGCGCTATGCATTGCAGTTGGTCCCCAGCGGCGTGCTGTACCCACACATCATCCCCGTCATCGGCAACGGTGTGGTGGTCGATCTACCCACGCTGTTCAACGAGATCGACACCCTCGAAGGACGCAACATCAGCTGTGCCAAGCTCAAAGTGAGCAGTCAGGCGCACCTCATCTTTCCGTGGCACCAGACGCTCGACGCGCTGTACGAGGCCAGCCGCGGTGACGCACGCATCGGCACCACGTTGAAGGGCATCGGGCCTGCCTACGCCGACAAGGCGTTGCGCATCGGGGTGCGTGCCGGCGATGTGCTCGACGCCGCCGAGTTCGCCACGCTGGTGAAAGATCGGGCGATCGCCGCCAACGTGGTCATCGAGGGTGCTGGCGGAACGCCGGTCGATGTCGACGCCGTTGTGGCGCAGTTCTCCGAGTTCGGCGCACGCCTTGCGCCATATGTCGTCGACACCGTCGAGATGTTGCACGAAGCGCTCGATGCCGATGACGCGCTGCTGCTCGAAGGTGCGCAGGCGACGTTCCTCGACCTCGATCACGGCACCTACCCGTTCGTCACGTCGAGCAACCCCACCGCCGGTGGCGCATGCGTTGGCACAGGCATCGGGCCGCGTTACCTCACCCGTATCGTCGGCATCACCAAGGCCTACACCACCCGGGTGGGCAGTGGACCGTTCCCCACTGAGCTCACCGACGAGCTCGGCGACAAGTTGGTCGAGATCGGTCACGAGTTCGGCACCGTCACCGGCCGCCGCCGCCGCTGCGGTTGGCTCGACTGCGTGATGTTGCGTAAGGCCGTGCGCATCAACTCGCTCACCGAACTGGCGCTCACCAAGCTCGACGTGCTCGACACCTTCGGCGAGATCAAGGTGTGCACCGAATACACCGCCGACGGTCGACCTGTGTACGCAGTGCTCGATGGCTGGCTCACCGACATCAGTTCGGTCACCGAACTCGACGACCTGCCACCGCTCGCCAAAGCGTTGGTTGCGCTCGTCGAACGAGAAGTGGGCGTGCCCGTGCGCATCGTTGGCACCGGCGCCGAGCGCGACAGCTACGTGACCTGGCAATGATCTCGCGCTACACGCTCCCCGAGATGGCAGCGGTGTTCAGCGACGAAGCGCGGTTCGCGCGATACCTCGAGATCGAGTTGTTGGCTACCGAGGCGCACGCCGAACTCGGTGTCGTCGCGGCCCTCGATGCTGCTGCCTGCCGTGCCGGCGCGCCCACCGTCGACGCTGCATTCGTGCAGGCCGTGAGCGATCGCGAAGCGGTCACCGATCACGACGTTGCCGCGTTCGTCGACGTCGTGCAAGCCGCCATCGGCACGCCGGCTGCGTCGTGGATCCACTACGGCCTCACCAGCAGCGATGTCGTCGATACGGCGTGGTGCTGGATGATGCGCGATGCAGCCGACCTGCTGCTCGGCGCGGCCGACGATCTTGTCGCTACGTTGGTGACCATGGCTCGAACCCATCGCGACACGGTGATGATCGGCCGCACGCACGGCATCCATGCCGAGCCGACAACGTTCGGCGCGAAGGTGGCGTTGTGGGCGCTGCAGGTCGACCGCGATCGGCGACGCTTGCGTGCCGCGCGCGAGGCCGTCGCGGTGTGCAAGCTCAGCGGTGCGGTGGGCACCTACAGCAACATCGATCCATCGATCGAGCAGTACGTCGGTGAGCGTTTGCAGCTCACACCGGTGCCGGCGACGCAGGTGATCGCCCGCGATCGTCACGCCGAGTATCTGTACGCGTGTGCGTCGGTGGGGACCACCACCGAACTGATCGCTGTCGAGCTTCGACACCTGCAGCGCACCGAGGTGGGCGAGGTGCAAGAAGGGTTCAAAGTCGGCCAGAAGGGCAGCAGCGCGATGCCTCACAAGCGCAACCCGATCAGCGCCGAGACCATCAGCGGGCTGTCGCGCGTGCTGCGCGGCAACCTGCAGGCCGGCCTCCAAGACGTCGCCCTGTGGCACGAGCGCGACATCTCGCACAGTTCGGTCGAGCGCATCGTGCTGCCCGACAGTTCGTTGCTCGCCTACTACGTGCTGCGGCGCACCAAGCGGCTGCTCGACGGGCTGCAGGTGTTCCCGCAACGCATGCTTGCCAACCTGCAATCGAGCCATGGCTTGGTGTTCAGTCAGCCGGTACTGCTGGCCTTGGTGCAGGCGGGCATGACTCGCGACGACGCCTACCGCATCGTGCAAGACAACGCGTCACGAGCCTGGGACGAGCAGTGCTCGTTCAGGCAGTTGCTCGAGGCCGACGACCGGGTCACCGTCGAGCGGGGGGTGCTCGACGATGCCTTCGATCTCGGCCGCAGCACCCGTCATGCGGGCACGGCAGTCGACGCGCTGGGACGAATGGAGAACTGAGGTCGCCAACTGACGTTGGCCAGTTGAGCGCATCGCCAGTTGAGCGCATTGCCAGTTCAGCCCATTGATGACGAGCGGGTAGGCGTGATGTAGCCCACGACGCGCTCGTCTCCGGGCTGCGTCCAGGGGTAATCGCTGCCCAGATACTTCTGCGCGCAGGAATTGATGAATGCGAATTCGGGGTCGTCGTCGATGCGATTGACCTGGCCACGAACTTCGATGTAACGGTACGGGTTGGCCGGGTCGGTGATCGAGATCGCCACGTTCGGGTTCTGGGTGATGTTGCCATACTTCTGGCGGGTTTTGGTGACCGAGAACTTCACGTGTTCACCGTCGAAGATAAACCAGATGGGAGTGCTCTGCGGTAAGCCGTCGGCGCCGATGGTGGCGAGGTGGCCGATCGCGGTGGACTCGAGGATGTCGGCGTGTGAAGCGGGGACGTGGTTGGACATGCCATGTGCACCATCGTTGCTACCGCAACGTATTCCCTGTAGCTGAGATTCAGTCGGCTCGCGTGATTCCGGCTGCCGTGAGAACTGCAGCTGAGACGCCGACTTCGCGCCATGCGGCGTAACCAATCTTGTTGCGAGCACCGTACGCCTTGGCGACCGTGACGAACTTGGCCTCGGCACCGGCGATGTCGACGGCGGTCTCGAGTGTGGCGAGTTCGTCGGCGAGGTCGAGTTTGTCTTGCACGAGACGCAACTGACGGACCGCATCGGCGAATGGAAGTTCGGCATCGATCTCGGTGATGCGCTTACGAATGGAATCGGGGGTGCGTTTGCGTCCGCGCTTGGGCTTGGTCGAGCGCAGGGCCTCGAGGTACTCGCGCACCGCCCGGCCTTCGACTCGTCCGGCAGCAAGCGCCGCTTTGTGTTGATCGGTCATCGGATTCTTGGGTCCACGCTTGGCCATGGACGTTCAGCATAGTTTCCAATTGTCTCGATTTCTATAGGGTCTGCCAATCGGTACCGTGTCCTGCATGGATCTGCGTACGTTGTTCGATCTCGAGTCCCATGGTGCCGACACGTTCGTGGGAACCGGCCCTCAGTATCCGTGGGGTGGTCTCTACGGTGGCCAAATCGTCGCACAGGCATTGCGTGCCTCGGCATCCACAGTCGACGCCGACTTGGCGCCCCATTCGCTGCGCGCATACTTCATCCGGCGCGGCGACCACACCGAGCCCGTTCGTTACGAGGTCGATCGCATTCGCAACGGCCGCAGCTTCGCCACGCGCCGTGTGGTGGCCCGTCAGGCGGTGGGCGCGATCCTCAACCTCGAAGCCTCGTTCCAACGGCCCGAGCAGTCGGCCGATCTGCAGACCGTGCCGTTGCAGGCGGGCATTCCGGCGCCCGCCGATCTCGAGCCGTCGTCGTGGACACCGTCGTTCGATCGGCGTTGGGTCACCGACGGCCTGCTACCCGATGGCGCGCGAACCGGCAGTGGCCGAGTGGCTGCGTGGATGAAAGTCACCGATGCGTTGGGCGACGACCAGTTGCTGCATCGTTGCTGGCTGGCGTACCTCTCGGACGACCTGCCGACCGATGCCGTGGTTCGGGCGCATCCGCTCGGCAGCGAGCCAGAAGAAACGCGATGGCAGTCGTCGTTCAATGCGAGTCTCGACCACACCATTTGGTTCCATCGGCAGGTGCGTGCCGACGAGTGGCATCTGTACGACTTCACCTGTCACGGCTACACCGGTGGCCGCGGGCTCGCCATCGGCCACATCTTCTCGCCCGACGGCACGCATGTGGCCACCGTCGCGCAGGAGGTCTTGATGCGTGACGGCCGCGATCGCCAGACTGACGGTCATGGCTCCTGATCTGGTCGACCGCGTGAACGCCATTGCGCGTCTCACGGGCACGTTCACCCTGCGGTCGGGCCAGGTGGCCACCGAGTACTTCGACAAGTACCGGTTCGAAAGCGATCCCACCTTGCTCGCCGAGATCGCCGAGGCGCTCGTGCCCCTTGTCCCGCCCGGTACCGAGGTGCTCGCCGGGCTCGAGCTCGGTGGCGTGCCCATCGCAACCGCCCTGTCGTTGCGAACAGGCATACCCGCCGCGTTCGTACGTAAGCAGGCCAAGCCATACGGAACCGCGCGGCTGGCCGAGGGAGTCGACATCGAGGGCAAGGTGGTGCTCGTCGTCGAAGATGTCATCACCACGGGTGGCCAGGTGGTCATCTCCACCGCCGACCTGCGTGGCCTGGGCGCCAAGGTGTCGCACGTGGTGTGCGTCATCGATCGCAGTCCCGATCACGCCGCGGCGCTCACTGCCCAACGCCTCACGCTGTCGGCCCTGTTCACCCGCGCCGAACTCGACGAAGCCGAAGCCCGCCGCACCCCCTAAGTCGCCGCACCCCTGAGTCGCCGCACCCCCTGAGTCGCCGCACCCCCTGACGACCGCTCCACACCTGCCTCGTTCGGGTCCGATTTGGTTTGTGGGAGGCCACAAACCGCCCGGAGCATTTGTGGCCTCCCACAAAAACCAAGCCCGCCGCGTCTGACCGTCGCGTCTGACCGTCGCGTCTGCCCGCCCGCCGACCGACTTCGGCGGGAGCTTGCCCGGCCGCTGGTCAGGGGAGCAGCACGCCCGGGTTGAAAATACCGTGGGGGTCGAGGGCGTGCTTGATCGCCACCATCACGTCGGTGGCTGCGTCGCCGCGGGTCCGACGCACCCAGTCGGTCTTGGCGACACCGATGCCGTGCTCGGCGCTGACTGTTCCGCCCAGTTCGACGACGGCGTTCAACACAGCGTCGCGGATCGGCGACGCCGAGTCTGGGGCACCCAGCACGTTCACGTGCAGATTGCCCTCGGCGAGATGGCCGAACACGATCAGCTCGGCGTGAGGCGCGGCGGACGCGAGTGTGGCTTGCACCCGTCGCTCCAGACGGTCGAGTTGGTGAACCGGTACCGCGACGTCGAGCTTGAGTGGAACTCCCTTGGCTGCGATCGCGATGGTGACGTGGTCGCGAATGCGCAAGAGCGTG
>JAYTNH010000372.1:0-2338 GCA_043748395.1 Ilumatobacteraceae bacterium
GGCATTGCCACCGAACGAACAGCCGGACGCAACTCCATCGAGGGCGCGCTCAACGAGGTGTACCGATCGGCCGACCGCGAGCAGTTGGCGGCCAAGGCCGAGGAGTGGTTCGCAGCGGGCGAGGCCGCCCGTCGACGAGTCGCAGAAGAACTCGACCGCTATCTCGGTTCAGACGACACTGGTTCGTTCAGAGCGTGGGTCGATGCTCGCTCCCCTTTCGACGATTTCGACGACCCAGACGCAGCCGACGCCGTTGCGTTGGTCACTTTCCACGCCTCGAAAGGGCGCGAGTGGCACAGCGTGGTGGTTGCCGGCGCCGAGGAGGGATTGATCCCTCACTCATCGGCGGTCTCGGCAGCACAGCGCGACGAGGAGGCGCGGCTGTTCTACGTGGCCATCACCCGCGCCGCGCACCGACTCACCATCACCCACAGCGTGCATCGCAACGGCTCGCCCACTCGGCCAAGCTCGTGGCTGCAGGCGGTAGAGGCGACCAGTGCGTTCGACGAGCCTGCGCCTCCACCCGCGCGTGTTGCCTCGGTCCCCGACCCGTTGGCCGCGCTTCGCGACTGGCGCCATGGCATCGCTCGGGTGTCGAGCATCGACGACGTCGAGGTGTGTAGCGACCGAGTGCTGCGCACGTTGCTCGACGACCCGCCGTCGACGGTGGCCGACCTTGCCAAGCGGCTTGGCATCAGTGAGTCGGCGGCGGCACGGTTACGACCCCTACCGGCCGGCTGATCACGTGTTCGGACGCGACGAAATTAGCCGATCGAACACTTCGGGTTTCATCGAGATGAACAAGCCCTCGGCCTCGGCGCACAACCGGTCGTCGGCAACAACCGACAACGTTGCCGACACGTAGATCTTGCGGCCATCTACACGATCGACGCGGCCTCGGTAGCGCAGCGGCTGATGCAGCGGCGTTGGGGAGCGGTACGACACGGTGAGCCGCCCGGTCATACCCGGGCGACCGGACAATGCCTGGGCAAACCCCAGCACCTCATCGAAACCGGCAGCGATGAAGCCTCCGTGCAGGCAACCGGGCGGCCCTTCGTATGCGCCGGGATAGGAGACCAGGCCCTCGACGTGGTCGTCGTGCACCTTCACTTCGATGGGCGGAGCAAGCGGGTTGAGTGGCCCGATGAACGGGCTGTAGTCGACAAATGCAGACACCTGGAACTCAACGAGCGACGCCTCCGCGACACCCACGTAGGTTCGGCCGTGATCATCGTCGGCAAGCACCTGTGCAGCCTGCTCGACCAGGTCGCGAGCAACTGCAAACGCGGCAGGGTCGGCGGTTGATGATGCCAACTCGTCGATGATGCGGCGCGTGGCCTGCGCCAGACGACGGCGCGGGTCGTCTTCGGGCGTGGTTCCGGCGACCGGCCTCATCATTCGGCCGCGGGCGGGTCGGCCAGGTCGATGATGACGGGGGCGTGATCGGAGGGTGATTGCCCCTTACGAGCGTTGCGGTCGATAACCGCGAACTCGGTGCGGTCGAGCACGCAGGCGGTGCCGAGCACCAGGTCGATACGCATGCCGCGACCCATGTGGAAATCACCGGCGCGGTAGTCCCACCAGCTGTAGAGCTTCTCGCCATCGTGATGCGAACGGAACAGATCGCGCAGGCCCCAGTCGGCGAGATCGGCCAACGTCTGGCGCTCTTGCGGGCTCACGTGCGTGGCCCCCACCAACTTCTTGGGGTCGTACACGTCGAGATCGGTGGGGGCAATGTTGAAGTCGCCAGCCACGACCAACGGCTCGTCAGGGCTACTGAGCGTGGCCACGTGCTGCTTCAACTGCGACATCCAGCGCAGCTTGTACTGATAGTGCTCGTGATCGAGCGATCGACCGTTCGGAACGTAGACGCTCACCACGCGAACGCCTCCGCACAGAGCAGTGACGATGCGCGCATCAGGATCGGGAGCGCCCTGAGCGAAGTTCGACACCACCTCGGTGAGTCCGACCTTCGACAAGATGGCGACACCGTTCCATTGGCCCTGCCCGTGGTGGGCCGACTCGTACCCCATGGCCGCGAAGGTCAACGCAGGGAATGCATCGTCAGCCAGCTTGGTCTCTTGCAGGCAGACCACGTCGGGCTGCACGTCGGCCAGCCATTCCTCCACCCTGGGCAAGCGGGCCTTCAATGAGTTCACGTTCCACGTGGCGATACGCACGCGACGACCGTAGCGAATCAGGTCGGCGTACTACGTGGCTTGGTCGCTTTGGCCGACTTCTTGGGCGCACTTGTGGTCTTGGCAGGGGCCTTCGTCGGCCCAGCGGCGCGCTTGGCTGCAACGGGTTTGGCCTGCACCGGCTTGGCGGCGGCGGCGGG
>JAYTNH010000373.1:0-7495 GCA_043748395.1 Ilumatobacteraceae bacterium
GATCGACTTCGAGCTTGGTCTCGCCACTACCGAACCGACTGCCCACCCCACCACGCTGCTGCGAGAGCTTGGCGTCGGCACCGCGGCGCAGCCGGGGCAGGCGATAGCGCAGCAGTGCCAGTTCCACCTGCGCCTTGCCCTCGTTCGTGTGGGCGTTCTGGCCGAAGATGTCGAGGATGACGGCGGTGCGGTCGATCGCCGTTCGGCCCAGCACCTTTTCGAGGTTGAACTGCTGCGCCGGCGACAGGTCGTTGTCGAACACCACCGTGTGGGCGTCGACGGCGAGGCACAGATCCTTCAGTTCGTCCACTTTGCCCTTGCCGAGAAAGAAGGTGTGATCGGGGGTATCTCTCCGCTGCACCATGCGGCCCGCTTCGTCGGCGCCGGCGGTGTCGATGAGCAGGGCCAACTCGTCGAGCCCAGCCTCGGTCTCGTCATCGCGCTGACCGCGCAGCGTCACGCCTACGAGCACGATGCGCTCGCGGATGGAGCGCTCGATGAGCGTTGCGCCAAGCGCCTCGTTGTATGGATTGCTCATGCGCTACCTCACTGTTCGGCTGTCGGGTCGCACCACGTTCATAGTGTGGTCGATCCCTCGTAGAAGTCGCTGAGGACAACCGTAATGGTGGCGATGAACACGGCGGGCCCGATGAGGGTGACCCGACCGCTGCTCGGGTGGTGCAGGCGTACCTTCGCATCTCCGCCATCCATGTGCACCACGATTTGTTCGAGGTTCGATGGTACGAGACCCCAAGCCACCGCCGCCCACGCGCTGGCGCACGCCCCGGTGCCGCATGCTTCGGTGATACCTGCCCCGCGTTCATGCACGCGCATGGTGATGGCGTCGGGCTCAGGACCGGCAGCGACGATCTCGAGATTCACGTCGGGCATGAGGCCACCGATCGCTTCGAGATCGATGAGGCCCACATCGTCGACACCCACCACCGTGTGCGGGTTTCCCACACTGAGATGCGCCACAGGCCGCAGCGCGTCGGCCCCGACGTCTCGCCATGTTGCCGGCTCGGCGATGGTCTCGACAGCGCCCATGTCGACCGACGCCTCGATCGCGTCAGCGGTGGTGCACCACATCGTGACCAATCGTTCGCCCGCATCGGTGATGATCAGCTGAGGCTGGGTGTCGCCCAGCCGGGCAGCGAGAGCTTGCGCGAAGCAGCGAATGCCGTTGCCACTCATCTCGGCCTTCGATCCGTCGGCGTTGTACAGCACCATGCGGGCTGCATAGCCGGGCTCGCTCTCGCCGATCAGCAGCCCATCTGCGCCGACGCCGCGACGTCGATCGCACAGGGCGCGGGCGAGCCGCGGGAGGTCGGCTATCCCGGGATGAAAGGTCACCAGGAAGTCGTTGCCCAGGCCGTGATGCTTGGTGAGAATGAGCTCCCGAGACGTGTGCGTCATGAGCGAGGCCCGCCAGCTGGAGACACCTCTAGGGCGCCAAGAACTTCGGCGATGGGGTCGTGGTGCACTGGAATCCAGCGTATGCGTGGGTCGCGCCGGAACCATCGCTCCTGACGAACGGCGAACTGACGAGTACGTTGCACGATCGCCGCAACGGCCGCGTCGATCGTGATCCGGCCTTCGAGATGTTCGATCAGTTCCTTGTATCCCAACGCCTGGCGTGCGGTGCGCCCGAACCCCTCCGCGCGCTCGAGCAGGGATCGCACCTCGCCGACCAGGCCCATCGCGATCATGCGATGTACTCGTTGCTCGATGCGGGTCGCCAGCACGGCTCGCGGCCATTGGATGCCTACTTGTTGGAACTCGACCGGCGGGTAGGTGTTCATGCCCGGCCCAAACGAACTGAACGGTCGACCGCTTCCAAGAACCACTTCGAGCGCCCGTACCACGCGCCGATCGTTCGTGGGCTGCATCCGATCCGCCGCAACCGGATCGAGTTCCGCGAGCCTTCGGTGCAGAGCCTCGGGGCCTTCGTCGCGGCAACGTAGTTCAAGCTCAGCGCGTACCTCGGGCCACCGACCGGGCATCTCCATGGGGTCGGTGAGGCTGCGCAGGTACAACCCGGTGCCGGCGACCAGCACGGCCCGATGGTGGCGTGCCACGACTGCTTCGACCGCGTGGCTCACCACTTCGGCGTACTCGCTCACCGAGTAGTCGTGCGCCGGGTCTGCGAGGTCGAGTCCGTGATGTGGCACCCTGGCTCGGTCGAGTGGTGACGGCTTCGCCGTACCAATTTCCATGTGCCGGTACACCTGCATCGAGTCGACCACGACGATCTCGACCGTCGCATCGGACTCGGCGATTGCCATGACGACATCGCTCTTGCCCGAGGCCGTGCAACCGAGGATGACGAGCGGAGTGGTCACCCTGCCAACACGGGGATGCGCCGCTTGTGAGCAGGCTCAGCCACCAGTTCGACAAAACGCGCCGACAGGTGGTGCGGGGCGGCGCCAATGATCTCGACCGATGCGTAACTACCCGACCGAAGTGCCTGCGGTGCAGTGAAGTGCACCAACTTGTTCTGCCTGGTGCGAGCCGACAGCACCGTGGGATCTTTGCGGCTCGGACCCTCGATCAGCACTTCTTCGACGCGGCCGATGCGCGCCTGGTGCTTCAACAGCGCCGAATGCTCCACGACTGTGTGGAGACGCTTGAATCGTTCAGCACTCACCGCCGGCTCGACGAAGTGATCGTGCATGTCGGCGGCTTCGGTGCCCGGGCGGGGCGAGAACACGAACGTGAAGGCGAAGTCGAACTCGGCGGCAGCGGCAACCTCGAGCGTGTTCACGAAGTCGGCCTCGGTCTCGCCAGGGAACCCAACGATGATGTCGGTTGACACAGCGAGGTCGTGTACAGCGCTTCGAGCATCGGCTAGCCGTTCGAGGAAGCGCTCGGCGGAGTACCCGCGATGCATTGCGGCCAGCACCCGATCGCTGCCCGATTGCAGCGGATAGTGCAAGTGCTCGCACACGCTGGGTGTGCCGGCCATGGCCGCAAACGTCTCGGGGCGCATGTCTTTGGGGTGCGGACTCGTGAAGCGCACCCTGCGAATGCCGTCGACCGACCCGACCGCAGTGAGCAGATCGGCGAACAGTGGCCTCACTCTCACCTCGGTGTTGCCGGCCTGGCGTGCTGCCAACTGCAGGTCACGGCCATAGCTGTTCACGTTCTGGCCCAGCAGCGTGATCTCGGTGACGCCATCGGCGGCGAGCGCGTGCGCCTCGGCGACCACATCGGCGAACGGGCGACTGATCTCGACTCCGCGCACGGCCGGCACGATGCAGAACGCGCACGAGTTATCGCAGCCGATCTGAATGGTGAGCCAGGCGTTGTACGACTTCTCGCGCTTCACTGGCAGCGCACTGGGAAACAGTGCATGGTCGTCGATGACCGCCTCGTCGAAGATTTCGGTGATCTGGCCATCGGTCCGCGATGACTGCAACAACTGTGCGGCCCGATGAACGTTGTGTGTCCCCATGACGACATCGACCCACGGAGCCTTGACCCCGACCACATCGCGGTCCTTTTGTGCCAGACACCCCGACACCACGATCTGGCGGCCTTCACGTTCGGCCTTCCACGTCTTCAGCCAACCCAGCGTGCCGTACAGCTTGTTGTCGGCGTTCTCACGAATGCAGCACGTGTTCACCACGACGACATCGGCCTCGTCTTGATGGTCGACAGACTCGAGGCCATCGGACTCGAGCAGGCCAGCGATGCGTTCTGAGTCGTGCTCGTTCATCTGACACCCAAAGGTGTGAACGATGTAGCGACGAGACACTCGGCAAGGTTACCGGTCGTACCGCGCCGCACGAGTGCTGCGTCACGAGGTAGTAGGCGCCGCCCACTGGGGCGAGTATGGGTTGTGGGCGATCTCCCACAGGTGGCCGTCGGGGTCGGCGACATAGCCGGAGTAACCGCCCCACGAGACGTGCTCAGGTGCCTTCACCACGGCACCGCCCGCTGCATGCCATGCTGCCACCGCAGCGTCGACTGCCGATGGCGCACCCAGGTTGATTGCGAGCGTGACCCCACGAAAGCCCGAGCCATCGTCGGCGACTGTGGCATCGGCGGCAAGCTCGGTTCGACGAAACAGACCGAGGACGACTGGGCCGAGCTGGAAGAACGAGATGTCTTCGGACGAGGCGCTGAGCCGTTGCCAACCCAGCGCCTCGTAGAAGTTCGTCGATACCGTGAGATCGCCAACCCCCAGCGTGACAACACTGAGGTGCGCCGGAACCGTCACGGCCCGATGATCAGTCGATCTCGATGGGCTCGTCGTCGGCCTCGGAGAACGCCGGCCGTGGGTCGGCTTCGACCTTCTTGTCGCCAAGACCCGCCTGCTGGAGCACCCTCTCGGACACCTCGACCATGATCTCGGGGTTGGCGCTGAGGTAGTTCTTCGCGTTCTCACGACCTTGGCCCAACTGTTCGCCCTCGTAGGTGAACCAGGCGCCGGACTTCTTGATGATCGCCATCTCGACGGCCAGATCGAGCAGCGAGCCCTCACGGCTGATGCCCTTGCCGTACATGATGTCGAACTCGGCTTGACGGAACGGCGGTGCCACCTTGTTTTTGACGACCTTCACGCGGGTGCGGTTACCCACGAGCTCTGCACCGTCCTTGATGCTCTCGATGCGGCGGATGTCGAGACGCACCGACGAGTAGAACTTGAGGGCACGGCCACCAGGCGTGGTTTCGGGTGAGCCGAACATGACGCCGATCTTCTCGCGCAACTGGTTGATGAAGATCATGATGGTGTTGGTGCGGTTGAGGTTGGCGGTGAGCTTGCGCAGCGCTTGGCTCATGAGGCGGGCCTGCAGACCGACGTGCGTGTCGCCCATCTCGCCCTCGATCTCGGCGCGGGGCGTGAGCGCTGCGACCGAGTCGATGACCACGACATCGAGCGCACCCGAGCGCACCAACATGTCGGCGATCTCGAGCGCCTGCTCACCCGTATCGGGCTGGCTGATCAGCAACTGATCGACATCGACGCCGATGGCACGGGCATAGATGGGATCCATCGCGTGCTCGGCATCGATGTAGGCGCAGATGCCACCGTTGCGTTGTGCCTCGGCCACCACGTGCATGGCGAGGGTGGACTTGCCCGACGATTCGGGCCCGAAGATCTCGACGACACGACCACGCGGCAACCCGCCGACACCGAGAGCGATGTCGAGCGCTAGCGCCCCGGTGGGCACGATGTCGATGGCCATCGAACTCTTCTCGCCCATCCGCATGATGGACCCCTTGCCGAACTGCTTGTCGATGGACGCCAATGCGACGTCGAGTGCCTTTTCGCGATCTGCGCTCATGGTGTGATGCTCCGTTTCGTGCTTGTAGTGATGCTGGTGTGGTGCGGTTGTGGAGGCCGTAGGTGTGGCCTCGATGTGTTGCTGGTGACCGTACGCAGAGGGTGTGACAGAGAAGTCTCGGCGAGAGATCTCGGGCTGGCCCGCTCGAACGACACCAGTGTAACTACGAACAGTCGTTCGATCAAGCATCTTCTTGCGAAGCTGTGCACGACAGCGACCTGCGGAGCGCGGCCTAATGTCCAGGGCATGCCAACTCCCCCGTACGACGCCATTCTCGACACCAGCTTCGACACCAGCTTCGACACCAGCTTCGACACCATCACGGCCTCGGTCAGCGGCGGCCGCGGCGAGCTCACGCTCAACCGGCCCGACAAGCTCAACCCGCTGAGCACGCACACCTTGCACGAAATCGAGCTCGCCGCGAGGTGGTTCGATGAGCACCACGAGTTGAAGGTCGTGGTCGTCACCGGAGCCGGACGGGCATTCTCGGCCGGAGCCGATCTGGGCTCGTTCACGACGACCGGCAGCCACGAGGACCGCGAGCAGGGTTGGCGAATGGGTCGCGCCCTCGACGAGATGCGCGCCGTCACCGTGGCCCGCATCCACGGCTGGTGTGTTGGCGGCGGCCTCGTAGTCGCCGCCGCATGCGATCTTCGCATCGCCGCCCGGTCGGCCCGTTTCTCGATCCCCGAAGTCGATCTGGGCATTCCGCTTGCGTGGGGTGGAATCCCCCGACTCGTTCGTGAGATCGGGCCGGCACTCACCAAGGAACTGGTCATGACGTGTCGCCCATTCGACGCCGAGGAGGCGCTACGCGCCGGCTTTCTCAACCGTGTGGTGTCAGACGCCGGCCTCGATCACGAAGTCGAGTCGCTCGTCACGCAGCTCCTCGACAAGCCCAAGCTGGCGCTGCTCGCAACCAAGGCTCATGTCAACGCGGTCACCGAGTCGATGGTCGGCACCGGTCGCAGCTGGGCCGACGCCGATGGATTGGGTGCCGGCCTGCACGACCCCGAGGGCCGCGCCTCGGCTCAGCGCTATCTCGAGCGACTACGCCGCTGAGTCGGATTGGCTGGCGAACTGGGCTGGCGAACTGGGCTGGCGAACTGGGTGGCCACCAACCCACTGCACCGCCTCGGCTTGTTCGGCTGCGCCAGGTGGGTTGGCGGCAAGGTCGACCGCCAACCACACCGTGAACGTGATCGGATAGAGCGCGAGCGGCAGCAGCACCGCCACAGCACCGAGCGTGAACACCAGCGGCAACACCGGAATGTCGGGGGCGGTAGCGATGAAGGCGACGGTCATGGCGACGGCCAACGCCATGAACGTCACCACCGTGTTGAGCGCGACGGGGCCCAGCTCGAAACCCTCCTCGCGACGCCACCGAACCCCACACGAGCGGCACCGTTCGAACTTGCCGAGCCAGCATCGGATGAACGTCCGCCTGCTGGCACAGCGCGGGCATTTCAACGCGACCGCGCGGACGATCATTCGCCCGAGTGATGCAGAGTGCGAGGCCCGGCCAGTCATCTCGGTGCAGGCTACGGGAGGTTCCGGGAGACATTCGGCCCGTCATCGGCCAGACTGTCGCCGTGCGTCGAACTCTTGCTGGACTCTTGTTCGGAGTGGCCTATCTCTGCGCGACGTTCGCGCTGAGCGGTTGGATGCTCCAGCGCACCGCGTTCGACCCCGACCGAACCGCTTCCGCCGCGCCCGCAGTCCTGCAGGACCGTGGAATCAAAGACGAGTTGGTGAACCTGGTGGCCGACGCAACCGCCAAGGAACTCAACCTCGAACCGGCCACCGTGCGCGCTCAGGTGCGCAGCATCCTGTCGACCAAACAGGGAGCCGAGCTGATGGCCGAGATCTTGCACGACGCCCACGCACACCTCATCGGTCAGCAGTCCGAGCCGGTGCAGATCACGGGCCCGCAGATGGTGCAGGTCGTTCGCGACGAGCGAGCCGCGCTGCTTCCGGCCATCACCTTGCCGGTGCCCCGGGTTGCCGTGTTCGACTGGATGCGAACCATCCTCAAGTGGCTCGTGCCCATCGCCGCGCTGGCCGCCGTGTTGTTCGCGCTTGTCGGACTCACTGCGCACCCCGAGCGTTCGGCGTTCATTCGCAGCCTCGGTTTCGGGTTGCTCATCCTCGCTGCGCTCTTCGGTGTACTCGGGTTCATCGTGCCCCGATTCGTGCTGCCGCTC
>JAYTNH010000374.1:0-3900 GCA_043748395.1 Ilumatobacteraceae bacterium
TGTTCGCCGTGTACTGGAACCGGTGGTTCGGCTCCTCGCTCTTTCCAACCTCTGGTGTGTATCCACCGGGTCACCGCGGCTTCGATCTGGTGCTGATGCTGAAGCACCTCACGTTGCCGGTGGTCGTGGTCGCGATCCAGATCATTGCTGTGTACGCCAGGTACATGCGGGCATCGCTGCTCGAAGTGCTCAACAGCGACTACATGCGTACTGCCCGCTCGAAGGGCATCAGCGAACGCCGAGTGCTGGTGCGTCACGCGCTTCGCAACGCGCTCATTCCGGTGGTCACGGTCGCCGCAATCGACATTGGCGCCATCCTCGGCGGCCTGATCATCACCGAGAACGTCTTTGCCTACCCAGGTCTTGGCAAGTTCTTCCTCGACGCCTATGGCAACGGAGACTTCCCGCAGCTCATGCCATGGATGTTCTTCTTCACCATCCTCGTAATCATGTTCAACCTTCTCGCCGACGTTTCGTACGCCTGGCTCGACCCAAGGATTCGCCTTGAGTGACGACCTCGAAGTTCAACTAGCTCCCGCCGATGCAACGGCGGGCCTCACGGTCGAGTCGTTCTCGCCTGGCCGTCTTGCGTTCAAGCGATACCTGAATCACAAGGGCGCTGTCGTCGGCGCGGTCGTTCTCGCCGTCATGGTGATCTTCGTCGTGCTCGCGCCATTCACCACTCGCTATGGCGTCAACGAGGCGGTGTTCAAGGCCGAGAACGGCGCCCGCAACGACTTTCTGTCGCCGCGTAGCATCGCCTGGTTTGGCACCGACGACATCGGTCGCGACGTCTACAGCCGGTTGATCTTCGGTCTGCGAATCTCGTTGGTCATCGGACTCGCTGCGGCAGTCTTCAGCACCCTGGTAGGTGTCACGGTGGGGGCTATCGCCGGCATGAAGGGCGGGCTCTTCGACGACATCCTGATGCGCATCACTGATGTGTTCTTGGCGTTCCCGTTCCTCGTCGCCTTGCTGGTCACCCGAAGTCTGCTGGTGGGGGTGTCATGGCTCGAACCCTTTGTCGGTAAGCCGTCGTCCATCCAGTTCGTCATCGTCTTGTTCGTCATCTTTGGTTGGATGGGAGTCGCGCGCCTCATGCGCGGTCAGGTGCTGGCGCTGAAAGAACGCGAGTTCGTCGAGGCTGCACGGGCGCTCGGCGCGACCAACTTCCGCATCGTTCGCAAGCACTTGTTGCCCAACTCCATCGGCCCCATTCTTGTTGCGCTCACTTCATCGGTGGCCGGTGCCATCGTCGGCGAGTCCACCTTGAGCTTCTTTGGGTATGGCCCACAGCCCGGTGCTGGTCAGACCTCGCTCGGGCTCCTGGTTGCCGCATCCAAGCAGGCTGTTTTGCCGGGCTTCTGGTGGCTGGTGGTGTTCCCATGCGGGCTGCTCGTCCTGGTCACCTTGTGTGTGAACTTCATCGGCGATGGCTTGCGCGATGCCACCGACCCCAAGCTCGACACAGGCGGTAACTGATGGACGAAGTCGTTCTCTCACTCCGCGACTTTCGAGTGAGCTTCAAGACCATGCTCGGCGAAGTGCAGGCCGTTCGAGGCATCGACCTCGACGTGCGCGCCGGCGAAATCGTCGGTGTGGTGGGCGAGTCGGGTTCGGGCAAGTCGGTCACCTTTCTCGGCCTCATGGGCCTGTTGCCGAAGAGCGCCCGCATCAGCGGCTCGGCCGTGGTGGGTGGCAAAACCGAGCTTGTCGGTGCCTCGAAGTCGACCATGCGCGATGTGCGCGGCAAGCGCGTGTCCATGATCTTTCAAGATCCGTTGTCGGCACTCAATCCCACCCACCGCATCGGCGCCCAGATCGTCGAGATGTTGCAAGCGCATCAAGACCTCTCCAAGAAGCAGGCCATGGTGCGTGCCATCGAGTTGCTCGACATGGTCGGCATCCCCCAACCCGATCAACGAGCCCGCCAGTATCCACACGAGTTCTCCGGCGGAATGCGCCAGCGTGTGATGATCGCCATGGGCATCGCCAATGACCCTGAGGTGCTCATCGCCGACGAGCCCACCACGGCCCTCGACGTTACGGTGCAAGCCCAGATTCTCGAAGTGATGCAGCGCATCCAGGCCGAGCTCGGCACCGCGATCGTGCTCATCACGCACGACCTCGGGGTGGTAGCCAGGGTCGCCAGCCGTGTGCAGGTCATGTACGCCGGTCGGGCAGTCGAGCGAGCGTCGGTCGACGACATGTTTGCGAAGCCCGCTCATCCCTACACCGTTGGTCTGATGCGTTCCATTCCCGCTCTCGGCGGAGCGCGTTTGGTGCCAATTGCCGGTTCGCCGCCCAACATGCTCCAGCCGCCTCCCGGCTGCGCGTTCGCGCCACGATGCGAGTTCGCTACCGATGTGTGCGTGCACGACATGCCCACGTTGCAGCCGTTCGGCGAGTCTGAAACCGCGTGCATACGCGTCGGTGAGATCAACTTGGAGGTGGGTGTCGGTGGCTGAGCCCATTCTCGAGGTCAAGGGCCTCGTCAAGCACTTCGAAGTGCGCGGGTCCAAGGGCCTGCGCGTTGTCAAGCGAGTAGTGCAGGCGGTGTCCGACGTGTCGCTCACGCTCGAGGCCGGGCAGACCCTGGGCCTGGTGGGCGAGTCGGGTTCCGGTAAGACCACCGTCGGTCGCTGCGTTCTGCGTCTCTGCGAGCCAACCGCCGGTTCGGTGAAGTTCAAAGGCACCGAACTCGTCGGCATGCCCGCTCCCGAGCTGCGTCGGTTGCGTCGTGAGATGCAGATCGTCTTCCAAGATCCGTACGCGTCGCTCGACCCACGTCGATCGGTCGGCGACGCCATTGGCGAGCCGTTCGAGATCCAGCGCATAGCGGGCGACACCGAGACCAAGGTGAAAGATCTGCTGAGCCTGGTGGGTTTGTCGCCAGACCATGCTCGTCGCTACCCACACGAGTTCTCGGGCGGCCAGCGTCAGCGCATTGGTATCGCTCGTGCCCTCGCCCTCAATCCTTCGTTCATCGTGCTCGACGAGCCGGTGTCGGCGCTCGACGTCTCGATTCAGGCCGGAGTCATCAACCTGCTCGACGACCTGCAACGTGAGCTCGGGCTGTCGTACCTCATCATCGCCCACGACCTGTCGGTCGTTCACCACATCAGCACCAACGTTGCGGTGATGTACCTGGGCAAGCTCATGGAAGTCGCAGCGGCCGACGACCTGTACTACTCGCCGGCGCACCCGTACACGCAGGCGTTGCTGTCGGCGGTACCCAACCCCGATCCGGTGAGCGAGCGCACGCGTCAGCGCATCGTGCTCGAGGGCGATGTACCCAGCCCGATCAACCCGCCATCGGGCTGTCGGTTCCGCACGCGTTGCCCCAAGGTGCAGCCACGTTGTGCCGAGGAGGAGCCGCTGCTCATCGACCGCGGCCAAGGCCATCCGGTGGCGTGCCATTACCCCGAGACGGTCAACCTCGGCATCCCCACGCGGCGGCCCGCGTTGGGCGACACGACGATAGCCTGAGTCACCGTGCGCGACTTCGTGATGTACGTGATGGTGGTTGTCAACCTCGTCTCCATGCTGGGCATGGTGGCGGGCATCCTCATGCACAGTGGCCGCGGTGGCGGCCTCTCCGACATGTTCGGCGGAGGCGGTTCAACGGCGCTGGGCTCCACTGCCGCCGAGCGCAACCTCACCCGAATCACCACCGTGTTCGCAATGGTTTGGTTCTTCACCGTCATCGCCTTGGGTTTCCTGTTGGTCAGGGTCTAACCCAGGTATCCTGAAAGCGCAATTCCACGTCGAAGTGGCGAAATAGGCAGACGCGCCAGCGTGAGGGGCTGGTGAGAGAAATCTCGTGGGGGTTCAAGTCCCCCCTTCGACACCGAGAATGTTGATCGGTTCTTGTCGCATTCGGGCGGCCGACCGATAACA
>JAYTNH010000375.1:0-6107 GCA_043748395.1 Ilumatobacteraceae bacterium
GCTCACCCGTCGCCGCTGAGCGCGCGCAACGGCTTCTTCGGCAGTCGACCCTTCAGCCGCACCAACGCCGCGCTCGAAGCCGCTGGTCTCGAACCCATCAACTGGCAGCTCCCCGGCTGATCGGCGATTCTTGGTTGTGAGTGGTCGTCCTACGACGGCGGCTTCAAGTGGTGGTTGCAAATCTGCTGGTGAGGGGGCCGGTCTGATCGACTGGCCGTGACCCAGGAGGTTTGTGTGAAACGTCGGTTCAGGTATTTGACGCCGGAGGTTCGTCGGGAGATCTGCCGGTTGAAGGCTCGCGGCTGGTCGCACAAGGCGATCGCGAGGCATGTCGGGCAGGGCGCTGGGACAGTGGGCTATGTGGTGCGCCCCTTCGGTGGGGTGTTTCGTCGCGAACTGCTCGAGGCGCGTCCGTCGGGCCGGTTGACGATCGAGCAGCGCATCGAGATCTATGCCGGGATCCAGGCCGATGAGACGTTCAGCGCGATCGCCGAACGGATCGGCAAGGCGGTATCGACGGTGTCACGCGAGGTCGGCGGTCGCGCTGGCCGATCCGGCTATCAGCCGGTGGCGGCACATCGGCGTGCACTCGAGCGTGCCCGACGTCCCAAGGTCCGCAAGCTCGACGAGAACCCGGTGCTGGCCGAGCGGGTGATCACCGATCTGCGAGCGTTGTGGTCACCTGCCCAGATCGCCTGCCGGCTCAAAGACCACTACCCTCACAACGAGGCCATGCACGTGTCGCACGAAACGATCTACAAGTCGATCTACGTGCAAGGACGCGGTGAGCTCCGCCGTGAACTGGCGGCCTGCTTGCGTTCTGGTCGAGCGACACGCCAACCCCATAGTCGGCTCGAACGCCGAGGCCGGATCCCCGGGATGATCTCGATCTCCGAACGACCCGCCGAAGCAGACGACCGTGCCGTGCCTGGCCACTGGGAAGGCGACCTGATCATCGGAGCGAACAACAACTCAGCGATCGGGACCCTCGTCGAGCGGTCCACCCGGTTCGTGATGCTGCTCCACCTCCCCGGCCGCTATGGGGCGCTCGAGGTCCGCGAGGCCATGACACACGCCATCGAACAACTCCCCGCGACCCTGCGACGCAGCATCACCTGGGACCAGGGCCGCGAGATGTCACAACACCAGCAGTTCACCATCGACACCGGCATCGACGTCTACTTCTGCGATCCCCACTCACCATGGCAACGAGGATCGAACGAGAACACCAACGGCCTGCTACGCCAATACTTCCCGAAAGGCACCAGCCTCAAGCGTTACACCGCCGCCGATCTCCAAGCCGCCGCCGACAGCCTCAACGGACGCCCACGCCAAACCCTAAGCTGGGCCACACCAACAGAAGCTCTCACCCGCTTCCTTGCAACGACCGGTTGAGACCGCCGACCACTCACAACCAAAGTTCGAGGGGAATTGGGGGGAGTGGTGGTCGAAGGACCCTTCCGCCGTGAGCCCGTTGGGCGTATCAAGAAGGTATGACTACAGCAGCGGTACGTATCTCGAACTGTCATCTGCGTCGACTCAGTACTCGGGCCATCAGCGGTCCTGTGGTGTCGTTCTACCTGTCTCCTGAGCGCGACACCATCGGCCACGAGGCAACGGTGCAGCGGCTGCACGCACTCGTGCGCCAGGCCAAGCGGCTACTGGGTGCTCCGCCGTGGCGGTTCACCGAGGCCGAGGCCGATCGCCTCATCGAGCCAGTGGGTGTCGGTATGGCCGAAGTCGAGCGCGGTCCCGACGAGAGCCTGGTGTGGTTCGTCAGCTCCACTGGCACCGAGCAGTACCTCGTCGGCGGGTTCGTCGCCGACCGGGTGACGGTTGCCGACACCGTCGACCTGCTGCCGGTGGCATCGGCACTCGACGACGACGTGAGCTTCCACCTGCTGGTGCTCAGCCAGAACCATGTGCACCTGTACCACTGCGATGGCATCGGGTGGCGACGACTGCCAGGCGAGCAGATGCCCGAGAGTCGCGCCGACGCGTTGTGGTCTGAGGGCCGTGACCAGGTGAACGATGTCACCGTCGAAGCCATCAAGGATGATCGCAAACAGGCAACCGCTCGCTTCGTCCAGGCAGTTGCACGTCACCTACCCACGGCGGTGCACGATGCGTCGGTGCCACTGGTGGTTGCGGCGGTCGAGTACGAGGCAGTGATGTTCCGCGACGCGAGCCACCACCCCGACATCGAACTGCTCACCCCGTGCGGAAGCCCTGAACATGTGCCGATCGCGAAGATGCACGCGCAGGCTGTCGATCTGCTTCGCGGACGGCGGCGTGAACAACGCGCCTTTCTGCTCGAGCGGTATCGGGCGCTCGTGGGCACCGGCAAGACTGTGCGCGGCAACGATGACACACAGTCCGCGGCCGACCGCGGACAGGTCGAGGTGGTGTTGATCCCCCGCTTTGTCGGACTGATCGCCGAGCCGATGCGTCAGCCGTTGGTGACTGTCGTTGCAGCGGTGCTATCGCATGGCGGCACCGTCGCCACGATCGACGAGGCAGAGGACGAAGTGCTACCGGTGGCGGCGATCTTGCGCTACTGACGGCGCGTTGGCGTCACCGGTCGCCGGCATCGCCGACGGGCATGTTGGCGAACGCGCCACGCGCCTGCAACTGCTTCACGAACTCGGGCTCGTAAGCCTCGGTGGGATTGGCGCGCACCAGGCCGTCGAGCACATGCGCATCGGCGCCCACGAGTATTCTCCACTCGCCGGCGCGCACGCCATCGAGGATGACTGTGGCGGCCTCGGCGGCGGTCATGGGCGCATTGTCGAGGAAGCCCTGCGCCTGCATGATGATGAGCTGCTTGATGTCTTCGTTCGATGCGCCAGACGTATCGATGCCCCGCTTGGCGAAGCGGTCGCGCATCACCTCGATGTCGGCGTCGGTGAGGTCTTTGGGGTGGCGACCGTGAGCTGCTCCGGTGTTGAACGCGATCGATGTGCCGATGTGGCCCGGCATCACCACCGACGCTTTCACGTGCGGGGCGTTCAGGCGCAGGTCGATGATGAGCGCCTCGGTGAAACCCTTGACCGCGAACTTGGCGGTGCTGTAGGCGGTATGCGGATTTTCGGGGCCGAGGCACGCCCAGAATCCGTTGACGCTGCTGGTGTTGACGATGTGAGCTTCGGTGCTGGCCACGAGCAGCGGCAAGAACGTGCGCGTGCCGTAGTACACGCCGCCCCAACAGATGCCGAACGTGCGGTCCCACTCGTCGCGACTGTCGGCGATCATGCTGCCTCCGCCGCCCACGCCGGCGTTGTTGAACAGCAGGTCGATGTGGTCGGTCGAGTGCGTCGCGAGCACATGGTCGCGGAACGCTTGCAACTGCGATTCGTCGGACACGTCGGCGACGAAGCAGCTCACCACGGTGCCAGCGGGCGCGTCGGCCAGACACGTGGCAACGGTGTCGTCCATGGCCGTCTGCGACACATCGCACATCGCGACGTGGCACCCTTCGGCAGATAGTTGCCGAGCCAGCGTCTGGCCCATGCCGTGGCCGCCCCCGGTGATGACCGCTAGCTTGCCTGCGAACTGTTGCATCGTGCTACCCCCGAGTACTGCCCGTTGTTGGCTCCGTTTGCTAGCGAATCACACCAGCGGTCGTCGCGACGAGCCTGGCGCTCGGTGTGACCGATATCAACCGCGCCGTGTAGTGGCGGGTCTGTAACATTTGATTGCTGTGAGCAACCATCCCTTCCGACCCCTTCGTCATCGTGACGTGCGCATGCTGTGGCTCGCTGCTGCGGTCTCCGACATCGGCACGTGGGTACAGCTCATCGTGGTCGGCAGCCTGGTTGCCGCTACCACGGGTTCGGCAGTGCAGACCGGTCTGGTCGCGCTTGCCACCTTTGCGCCACAGGGGCTTGCATCGCCGGTGGGTGGGCTGCTCGCCGACCGCTTCGAGCGGCGCCGGGTGTTCGCGTCGTGCCTGCTGGTGCAGGCGTTGATCACCACCGGCCTGGCCGTGGTGTTGGGTGCCGGCGTCCGCACCCCCGGGGTACTCACGTTGCTCATCTTGCTCAGTAGTGCGGCCGGTGCCATGGGCTCGCCGGCGTACGCCGCGATGATTCCCGATCTGGTTCCGAAAGAAGAGCTGATGGCGATGGTGTCGCTCGGTGTGTACTCGTGGAACGCAGGTCGAGTTGTCGGCCCACTGCTGGGCACAGCGCTCGAGGTAGCGGTCGGGCCGTCGCTCACGATCGCGTTCAACGCAGCCACGTTCATCGTGCTTGCCGTCACCGTCTCGGCGGTTCGCCGCACCTTTCATCCGCAACGTTCGGGAGGCTCCATAGTCGAGCGACTCGTGGGTGGCTGGCGGGCATTGCGCCGCGCGCCGGGTTGCTGGCACAGCGTGGTCATCTTGGTGCTGTTCAACCTCACCGTCGTGCCGTTCATGGGCCTCATCCCCATCTATGCGCGCAGCGTGTTCGGCGGTGGCACCGCTCTGACGGGCCTGATGAGCTCAGCACAGGGCATTGGGGCGATCGCGGGTGGTCTGTTGGTCACTGCGCTGTCGTCGCGTCTCAGTCGCTCGTACCTCTTGGAGCGAATTGTGATCGTCGAGATCGTCGCGTTGGCGCTCTACGCCGTAGCGCCCGATGCGTGGGCGGTGGTGCCGATGGCACTGTTCCTCGGCGCCGGCTCATCCGGTCTGTTCATCACCTGTTCGGCCATCCTGCAACGAGATGCTCCCGACCACAGTCGGGGCCGAGTCATGGCCACCAATCAGGCGTTCATGGGCTTGTCCTACGGTGTGGGAATCCTCACCATCGGGTCGCTCGGTGACGCCACCAACCTCCGCGTGGCGTTCGGCACTGGCTCGCTGCTGCTCTTGGTGGGCTTCGTGGCGCTCACTCGGCGCTCGCGCAACTGGCGGGCGGCGCTCGACGGCACTCCGAATGTGACCGAATCGACGGCCGGTTCGAGTTCTCGCTCAACCCTTGCGGGATCGTCGCCGGTTTCGTAGTGTTTCCACGTTCCAGCCGTCGATGCGACGGAGGGATGGTGGTGGACGTGGAGACTCACAGTTTGGCGGCGCGGACACCCCGATCGCCCTTGCGCGTCGTTGCTGACGGCAAGTTCCTCACTGCAGCAGGCGAGCCCTTTGTCGTCCGCGGGGTGACCTATGGGTCGTTTGCGGAGCGTGCGGACGGCCGGCGGTTCCCAGAGCACGCCCAGATCGTCGCGGATGCCGACCACATCGCACGTCTCGGACTCAACTCGATTCGGGTGTACGAAACGCCGCCACCCGAGCTGCTCGACGAATCGTGGGGGCGCGGCGTGCGCATCTTGACGGGCCTCCAGTACCGCGACTGGCGGTACGAAGACATCCCCGGCCGGGCGGCTCGCCGCCGAGTTCGCGAGGAGGCAATGCGTGCGCTCGATGCGGCACTCGAGGTGTGCGCCGATCACCCCGGGGTGCTGGCGTTGTCGATCGGCAACGAAGTACCCGCCGACATCGTACGCGTGCACGGCATCGGAGCAGTGACCGAATTGCTCGGCGAGGTCGTCGAGGCGGCGCATCGGGCCGACCCGGGGCTGTTGGTCACCTACGCCAGCTTTCCGAGCACCGAGTACCTCGAGGTCGAAGGGATCGATCTTGTGTGCTTCAACGTGTTCCTCGAGCACCCCGACCAGTTTCACCGCTACCTCAAACACCTGCAGATCGTGTCGGGTGACCTGCCGCTCATCGTTGCCGAGCTCGGTCTTGCGGCTGAGGTGCACGGTGAGTTGGCACAGCGCGATCTTCTCGCACGGCAGCTCCGCACGATCGACGAGGTGGGGTGTGCCGGCGCGATGGTGTTCAGCTACACCGACGATTGGTCGGTCGGGGGAGCACCGGTCGACGGATGGGGATTCGGTGTCACCGACATCGGCCGAACTGACAAGCCCTCCGCCGTCGCGGTGTCAGCATGGGCGAACAGCGACTTGAAGGATCTGAGAGCCGAGTGGCCACAGGTCTCCGTTGTGGTCTGTGCGTTCAACGAAGCCAACTCGATCCAGGCCTGCCTCGAGTCGCTCGAACGGTGTGACTACCCCGATCTACAGGTCATCGTGTGCGACGACGGGTCCACCGACAGCACCCG
>JAYTNH010000376.1:0-2280 GCA_043748395.1 Ilumatobacteraceae bacterium
ACCGCCGTACCGAATCTGCTCGACGTACGAGTGAATCCATCCTGCGAACCCGGTCTCGACGCCGACGTAACAGAAGAAGAACAGACACACGCCCGCCAACTGCAGTTGCCGTGGCCGGTCGAGTACGTCGACCGACGTCATCGGTAGGCGCGTGCGCACTGGCGCGGTCGACGAGTTCAACACACCGGTACAGGCCACCGTGAGCCCACCCAGCGGAACCAGCAGCGGCCAGAGCGAATGCGACCATGCGAGCGCACGATCGATGATCACCGGAGCGCTGAGCGCACCCACGGCGAACAACAAGTGGAGCGCATTCAACACCGCGTCGGAGCGACCTGGCCGGCTCCAGACCACCAAGGTGTTGCCGCTGACGTCGATGAGGCCGAGCGCTACACCGAGCACGAAGAACCAACCGGCGATCGGGGCAACACTGTGCGACAACGCCACCCCGAGCACAGCACCCGACCCGCCGGCCAACGACCACGAGATCAGTGCGTGGCCCTTCCCTCGATCGAGTACGCGCCCGGCCAACAACGACCCTGCGATGTAACCGATCGCCTGGGTCACGAACACCACTGCGATGCCGCCGTTGTCGGTGCCGGCACGATCGCGAAGGTACGACAGGGCCGGGCCTGCCATGTTGGCGGCCAGACCGACGAACACGAAACTCGTGAGGTAGGGCCGAACCCCATGTTCGAGTCGGCGCTGCTTCATTGGGCGGCAGCGTACGTCCGCCGGTATCGTCGCCACATCATGCGAGTGCTCGTCGTGGTGGCCCACCCCAACCCGCAGAGCTACACCCGTGCGGTGGCATCGGCCGCCGTGCAGTCACTCACCGAGGCGGGGCACAGCGTGACCGAACTCGACTTGTACGCACTGGGCTTCCGGGCCGCGATGTCGGCCGACGAGCGTCGTGCGTACCACGGCGAGCAGCCTGTGCTCGACCCCCTGGTGACCGACCACATCGCTGCGCTGAAGCAAGCGGACGCGCTGGTGTTCGTGTACCCCACGTGGTGGAGTTCGATGCCGGCGATCCTGAAGGGCTGGCTCGAACGCGTGATGGTGCCTGGCGTCGGTTTCACACTCGACGATCAACACCGCGTGCGGCCGGCACTCACCAACGTGTGCCGCATCGTGGGCATCAGCACGTATGGCTCACCGTGGCCGGTCGTCAAGTTCGTCAACGACAACGGACGACGCACGATCAACCGCGCCCTGCGGGTATCGACCGGCTTCGGCACCCGAGCATCGTGGATGGCGCTCTATGCGATCGATACCACCACACCGGCCGAACGACAGGCGTTCATCGACAAGGTTGCCCGCAAGCTGGCGGCACTATGAGCCGCTCCCGCCGCGTCTACGTGGTCTACTGCCACCCGCTGGCCGACTCGTTCATCGCTGCTGTACGCGACCGCGCCATGGCCGGCCTCGCTACAGCCGGCCACGACGTGCGCATGACCGACCTGTATGCCGACGGCTTCCGCCCGGAGCTCGACTGCGACGAACACGTTCGCTACGGCGAACCGCCCACCACGAAGCGAGGCATCACCGCCTACGCAACGACGCTGAGCTGGTGCGACACGCTGGTGTTGGTGTACCCCACGTGGTGGAGCGCGCAGCCGGCCATGCTGCGGGGTTGGTTCGATCGGGTGTGGGTGCAGGGGGTCGCATTCGATCTACCGACCACCGGACGCTTCATTCGCCCCAAGCTCACCAACATCAAGCGCATCGTCGCGATCACCAGCCATGGTTCCTCGAAATGGGTGAACGCCATCGAGGGCGAGGCGGGCAAACGCACCGTCACACGATCACTGCGACTCATGTGCAACCGCCTGGCGCGCACCACATGGCTGGCCCTGTACCGCATCGATCGCACGACGCCTGCCCAGCGCGCAGCATTCCTCGATCGCGTCGAGCGGCAGATGCGCCGCATCTAACGACGATCCAGACCACGATCTAACGACGGAGGTCGAACCGGCTCACCACTTCGACGTGCGGCGTGTGCGGGAACAGATCGAGCACCTGTGACTCGACGAGCGAGTAGCCCAGGTCGTCGAGCAAGCGGGCATCACGTGCGAGCGACACCGGATCGCAGCTCACGAGCACGATGCGGACGGCGTCGGTGGCAGCGAGACGCGTCGCTGCCTCCTTGCCCAATCCGGCTCGCGCTGGATCGGCGACCACCAGCGGCACCCGGCATGGCTCCCACTGCTCGACGCCGACGCACTCGACGAGCGCATCGAGCCCATCGAGATTGGCAACCGCATCGGCACAAGCACT
>JAYTNH010000377.1:0-1696 GCA_043748395.1 Ilumatobacteraceae bacterium
AGCTTGGTGCCGAACTCCCGCTCCACCCCGTCGATCAGGCGGTCGAGCGCGCCGTGCAGCGGAGCGACTCGGACCACCGCCAGCTCGGTGCCCTCCCACTTGAGCGGGATGTCACCGGGTTCGCGATCCTCGATCGGGAGCAGCTGCGCGCCGAGCGCCTCGACCACCGGCTTCACTGCGAGAACCAAAGGGTGACGCGGCAGTTTGCTCATGACTCGACCTGCAGGCGTTCGGTGTGCAGGCTCACGTGCGTGGCTCCGTGCGCAAATGCCGCCTGCACGATGACTCGCGCCACATCGCCGGCGATGGCTGCCGGCACTTTGCAGCTCGACCCGAACGGGCCGAACTCGATGGTGACGCCCAGCGCTTCGGCCGCGGCGACCGCCGACGTCACATGTGGTCCGGGGTTCCCCTCGACGAACGGTTCGATGGTGAACTCGATCAGCAGCACGCCACGACTGTAGCGAGCCGCGCGCGTGCGGCTACCGGGCGCCCATCACTCTGGCCAGATCGGCGCTGCGGTTCACGCAGTCTGTGCCGGCTGCATCGAACGCCTGATTGAGCCGATTGAGTGCCTGGCGAAAGGTCGTGTTCCAGTCGTTCTCGAACTGCTCGCGGGCCGGGCCCACCCAGTTGGTGCCACCAAGCGCGCTGCTCACCGCTTGCACCACCCCTTCGATGCTGGTGATCTGTTGCTTCAGCGACCGGCCGAGCGAAGCCAGTTGCTCAGGGTTTGCGCCATACATGCTCATCTGAAACCTCCTGTGTCGGCTCGCCGCCGCGGCGAACGTCATCGCCAAGGGGCACGGCGAGCGGACGCGACCGGCAAGGTCACGTGAAGTCGCTGAGCAACGGCAACAACACCGCCAGGCTGTCGGGAAGAAACCGTTGCTCGCGTAAGAGTTTGCCGAGCTCAGGTTGGCTGGCCCACCGGGCCTCCACCACCTCGCCATCGTCGAACGTAAAGGGCCCGTCGTGACGCACTCGGTAGCAGTGACACACCAACGCAACCTGATCGTCGGCGTAGCGAGCAGAGCCCAGTAGGTCGGGAACGACATCGCGGACACCGATCTCCTCGGCCAGTTCACGAGTCGCTGCGTCGTCGTAGCTCTCGCCAGACGCGACAACGCCGCCCACGGCGATATCCCACCAGCCGGGCCACACGTCTTTTGCATCGCTGCGTCGGTGCACGAGCAACCGGCCTGCCGACGACACGACGGCGATGAACACCGCTCGGTGTTGCAACCGATTGGCGCGCATTGCGCCGCGTGTGACCGTAGCGATGACCCGGTCGTCGTCGGTGACGATGTCGACGAGTTCGTGGGCGACGCTGGACGGCACGTCCGAGAGCCTCGCAGCAACGACCTACCATCGGGCTCATGGAACTCGACACACTGCGCGACGAATCACGCGACCTGCTCGGCGAGATGGTGGCGCTACGACGCACACTGCACCAATGGCCCGAGCTCGGTAACCACTTGCCCGTCACTCGCGACAACGTGTTGGGCGCGCTCGACGGTCTGCCCCTGAACATCACCCTGCACCAGACCACCAGCGGCATCGCGGCGCTGCTCGACGGTGGCCGACCGGGCCCTACCGTGCTGCTACGCGGCGACATGGATGCCCTGCCGATGCCGGAAGACACCGGGCTCGAGTACGCGTCGAAGGTCGACAACTGCATGCACGCCTGCGGTCA
>JAYTNH010000378.1:0-2239 GCA_043748395.1 Ilumatobacteraceae bacterium
TCGCGCGCCGTGGTTTGCGCCGGAGGTCATCTGCTGGTCGACGTTCCTGCGGCGCGGGGGCGAACTGTGCAGTCGGTGTCGGTGTCGATCGGCCTACGAACATGGTTGATCGACGAGCAGATGCGATCGCAGCTCATGCCGTGCTGGCGATCATGGGGCTCACTGCCACGGCGAGTGTTGCGACGTCTGGTGCGTCGCTAGCCCCAGCGCTTCACGCCGTCGGCATCGATCACGTACGGCGGCGCGCCCGACCGGCCGGGCAGCTCGAGCCAGTCGGACCGCTTGGGTGCGAGGTTGGGGTTCGAGTACGGATCGTGGGGCATGCCATCGGGCCAGTGCTGCGCCGCTCGCCTCCATTCGTGCATCGAGGCGCCGCGCGAACGGGTACGACCCTCGAAGTGGAACCACGAAGCGTGCGGCGTCCAGATGATGCGGCGCCCCGACTCGCGCACCTTGAGGCAGAAGTCGACGTCATTGAAGTGCAGTGGCAGATCCTCGGGGAATCCGCCTACCGCATCGAAGATGTCGCGCGTGGTCATCATCGCCGCCGCAGTGACCCCGCAGCACTCGCGCTCGATGGCCAGCATGCGTTGCGGCCCTGGATGATCGCCACCCCAGCCCACGAACGCGTGCATGAACTCAGCGTGGTACACGTGCCCGCCATGCTGCAGGGTGCCGTCGGCGTAGAGCAGCTTCGCGCCGACTGCCCCCACATCGCCGTGCAGGTGTGCGGCCATCACGGCCACGCTGTCGGGATCGACGAGCTCGGTGTCGTCGTTGAGCAACAACACCAACTCGCCGGTCGACGCAGCGACTCCGGCGTTGATGGCCTTCGAGAAGTTGAACGGCTCGCCGAATGGCACCAAGGTGAGTGGCACGTCGTGCGTGCGGCACAGGTGCTGCAGTTCGTCGACCACCGCCGGGGCAGTGGCGTCGCCGGCAACCACCACGAACTCGAGCCGCCGGTAGGTGCAGTGCTGGGCAAGACTGAGCACCGCGTCGATGACGAACGTACGCTTTTGCGCCCACACCATTCCGGTCGAGCCGATGGTCGGCACGATCACGCTGACCCGCCGCTCGCCGGTCTCATGGCGGCGGATGCGGTAGATGCCGGCGAAGGCGCCGGGCTCGACGGTGGCGTCGATGCCCGAGCGCTGCAGATGGTCGGCGATCACCATGACGCCGGCCGTGAATGCGGTGGGCTTGTTGGTCGGGTCGCTCGCCACGCTGCGCGGCGATTGTCGCCAGTGCAACAGCACCGAGGCGACATGTGCGAACTCGTGGCCCGCCTCGATCAGTCGCAGCAACACGTCGTGGTCTTGCGCTCCGTCGGTGCCTTCGCGAAAGCCACCGATGCCCACCAGCGTGGCGCGCCTGATGGCGACAAGATGCGTGATGTAGTTGGTCTGTCGGAGGCGTTCGGGTGAGAAGTCGGGCTTGAACACCGGGTCGGCGAGTCGACCGTCGGGGCGGATGATGTCGTGGTCGCTGTACACGACGTGGGCTTCGGGATGTTCGGCGATGAACGCCGTGAGCGTGGCCAGCGCGCCCGCGGCCAGTTCGTCGTCGTGGTCGACCAGCACCACCCACTCGCCACCGGCAGCGGCGAGCGCGTCGGTGGATGCAGCGACGATGCCCCCGTTCGTAGCGCGATGGATCACCTGCGTGCCGGCAGCATCGAGCAGGGCGCGCACGTTGGGGTCGGTCGAGGCATCGTCGACGATCACGTGCTCGAAGGTGGCATCGTGCTGATCGGCCACCGATCGCAGACACGCGACGAGGTGTTCGGGCACGGGATTGAACACGGTGGTGAGCACGGAGAAGAACGGAGGGGTCGACTTCACGGCGTCTACCGCGAGGCGCGATGGGTGACGCGACGCTTGACGCGAGAGAGCCGATCGAGCACCGCACGCCGCGCCGTGAGCCACCGTTGGTACTGCTCTTGATCTTGCCGGGCGCGCACCAGTTGCACTTGCATCTCTGCGATCGTGCCCCGCAACGTGCCCGTCTCGATCTCGGCGTCGCGCACGGCCTGATGCAGGCGGATGACCTCGTCGCGGAGCGCTTCGAGTTCGTCATCGCCCGGTGTCACGCGCCGAACGCTACCAGCGGCACCAGTTTCCATCGGAGGTTCGACCGCCTCGCGCGCGGCCCCGTCTACGCTGTAGCGAATGGCAGGGTCTGAGACAGCGACGACCTACGCCGTGGTGCCAGCGCTCAACGAAGAAGCGACCGTGGC
>JAYTNH010000379.1:0-10595 GCA_043748395.1 Ilumatobacteraceae bacterium
GGGCCGGCGCTCACCAGCGCCTCTGGCGCATTGCCGCGGCGGTTGCCGGCGACGTAGCACGTGCTCACCGAAACGAAGTGCGGTGTGGTGCCGACAGCGTTGAGTGTCTCGGCGATGCGTGCCGGCCCCAATAGGTTGATCTCGACAGCCGAGTCGAGCGGGCTGTCGAACGCGACAGCGGCAGCAGAGTGCATGACGATGTCGCACGCCGCGAAGGTGGCGAGATCAGGAGCACTCAGGCCCAAGCCGTCGGTGCTCACATCGCCGCCGACGGCCACTACGCGGCGCGACACCATCTCGTCGAACGTTTCGCCACTCGGGTTGAGGGCGGGATCGGCCAGCTCGGAACGCAGTCGGTCGAAGGCATTGTTCTTGAAGATTTCGCGGCGCACGCGCTCGGTGGCATCGTGGCGCTTACTCGGGCGAACCAGCAGCACCAACGTGCAACCAGGCACCGATCGGAGCAGCCGTTCGACGAGCGCGGTGCCCACGAAGCCGGTGCTGCCGGTGATGGCGATCCGCTTCCCGGAGAGTGATTCAGCGATCATGACCAGACATGTCTATCACAATCGTCTACCATTTGGTAGAGAAACCTGATGAGACGACCGACGCGAGACCGAATCCTCGATGCAGCCACCGACTTGTTCGGCATGCGCGGGGTCGAGGCAGTGTCGCTCGACGTCATCGCCGCCGAGGTCGGAGTGGCGAAGCAGACCTTGCTGTACTGGTTCCCCAGCAAGGACGACCTCGTTCTCGCCGTATTGGTGGCGGCGGTCGAGCAACTCACGCTGGTGGTCGAGGCAGCAATTCGCGCCACGTCAGACGATCCGCTCGACCGCGTCGATGCGGTGGTACGAGCCGTGTTTCGGCCTGCCGTTCGGCGGCCGGCGCTGCTGGGTCTGGTACGCGAGGTCGGTCGGTTGCCATCGACAGCGGGCGAGCGTCTGGTTGCCGAACTGCAGCCGCTGGTTCGTCGGGCCGAAGCGTGGTTCGCCGCCGAGATGGAGGCCGGTCGTCTCCGGCGAGCCGACCCACAGCTCATTGTGTCGCTCTGCTACGCCACTGTCACCGGCATCGCGACCGAGCCGGAGGCGTTGCGCGCCGTCGGGTGGCGCGCCGACACCGCCGGCCTGCGCCACCTCCGAAGCGAGTTGCTCACCTTCCTGCGCGCCGCCCTCGCCCCCTGATCGAAGCGCTCACACGCATTCACCGCCCCGCCGCGTACGCCCCGCGGTCGCTCGGGAGCCGCCGCCCCGCAGCCGCCGCCCCGCAGCGTTTGGAGACTTGTGCACATTGGTTGTGGTTCAGTCGGCAAACGCACCCACTGTCCCGGTGGCCAGGGAACCGTCGCCCCGCAGCGTTTGGAGACTTGTGCACACGGGTTGTGGTTCAGTCGGCAAACGCGGCCCGGGGCCCGGCGGGGCGGGGGGTCAGATGGCAGTGTTGCGGCGACGGCGGGCGTGGCGCTCGATGGCGAGGCGCACGAGTTCGTCGATCAACTCGGGATAGGTCATCCCGCTGGCGAGCCAGAGCTTCGGGTACATCGAGATGGGGGTGAAGCCGGGCATCGTGTTCACTTCGTTGCACAGAAACCCGCGACCCTCGGATTCGAAGAAGAAGTCGACCCGCGCCAGACCGTCGCACCGCAGCACCTTGAACACACGCAGGGCCAACTCGCGCACCGCCAGCGCATGGTGCGCCGACAGCGGTGCCGGTACCACCGTTTGTGAGCCCTCGGCCAGGTACTTGTCGGCGTAGTCGTAGAACTCGGCGCCCGGCACGATTTCGCCCGGCACGCTGGCGCGCGGATCGAGGTTGCCCAAGACGGCGACCTCGATCTCGCGGCCCACGATCGCTTCTTCGACCACGACCCATTCGTCGTAGGTGAGCGCGACTGCGATGGCATCGCGAAGCTGAGCGAGGGTCTTGGCCTTCGTGACGCCCACCGACGAGCCCATGTTGGCTGGCTTCACGAACACGGGTAGACCGAGTTCAGCAGCAAGCTCACTAGGGGTGGATGAGGTGATGTCTGACTCGCGAACGGCCCGATAGGCGGCCTGAGCGATGCCGTTGGCGGCCAGTACTTGCTTGGCCATCGCTTTGTCCATGCCCACCGCTGAGCCGAGTACGCCACTGCCAACGTATGGAAGGTCGGCGAGTTCGAGGAGGCCCTGCACGGTGCCGTCCTCGCCAAGTGGACCGTGCAGCAGGGGCAACACCACGGTGCGGCTATGCCCTGCCAGCGCGTCGGTGGGCGCTATCGACGCGCCGGCAGGATCGAGGCGACCAGGCAACGCATCGGGCCCGGCGGCAAGGGCGCGTTGCGTCGATGCGCTGACCGCCCAGGTGCCGTCACGGCCGATGCCGATGGGGGTGATGCGGTACTTCAAGGGGTCGGCGGCGCGAATGACGTGGGCAGCAGTGGTGCAGCTCACATCGTGCTCGGCCGACCTGCCACCGAACAGCACCACGAGATTGATCCGGTCGTCGGTGGGCGCGTCATCTGAGCTCATCGGCCCCGACGGTACCGTGTGTGTCGATGCGATTCTGGGCAAGCGACGTGGCGGCGGCAACCGGTGGTGTGCTGGTGGGTCCAGACGTGTTGATCGATGGCGTGTCGTTCGATTCGCGCACGGTCGGTGCCGGCCAACTGTTCGTCCCGATCGTGGCCGACCGTGACGGCCATGCGTTCATCGCCAACGCGCGCGAGCGGGGTGCTGCGGCGTATCTCACGTCGCTTCGCGCCGGCGGCGGAACGGTGATCGAAGTGAGCGACACGTTGCTCGCGCTGATGGCATTGGCACGCGAACGACGCAGCCGCTACCGCGGCATCGTGGTGGGCATCACCGGCTCGGTGGGCAAGACGAGCACGAAGGATCTCGCCGCGGCAGCGCTTTCGGTGAGCCGCCGAACGTGGGTGAACGAACGCAGCTTCAACAACGACCAGGGACTTCCGAGCACAGTGTTGAACGCACCCGACGACACCGAGGTGCTGGTGCTCGAGATGGGTATGCGGGGGCATGGAGAGATCGCGCGTTTGGCGAGTATCGGGCGGCCGCACATCGGTGTGGTCACGCGGGTCGCCGAAGCACACGGAGATCGAGTCGGTGGCATCGCCGGCGTGGCCGCTGCAAAGGCCGAGTTGGTCGAGGCGTTGCCAGAAGTGGGATTCGCTGTGCTCAATGCCGACGACGATTATGTACGCGGCATGCATGCGCGAACTGATGCGACTGTGCTGCTGTTCGGCGAATCGCCCAAGAGCGATGTTCGTGTGAGCCGTGTGCAGCTCGACCACGATGCCAGGGCGCGCTTCGACCTGCATACGCCTTGGGGAGCGGTTGACGTGTCGCTCGGGGTGAGCGGTCGGCACATGGTGCTCAACGCTGCAGCAGCGTTGACCACGGTTGGCCTCGTCGGCGGCGACATCGCCGCCGGTGCCGCCGCGCTCGCCGGCGTCGAACTCACGGCAATGCGCATGCATCTGCATCGCACGCCCGCCGGCGCTGTCGTGCTCGACGACAGCTACAACGCGAACCCAACATCGATGCGGGCTGCCATCGATGCACTGGTCGCCGTGCCTGCCACGAGGCGGATAGCAATCGTGGGGCTGATGGCCGAGATCGGCGACGCCCCACGCGAGCATCAGGCCATTGCCGGCTATGCGGCCGAACGCGGCGTGCAACTGATCGCGGTCGGTACGAACTTGTACGGCATCGAGCCAACCTCCGACCCCGTGGCCGCCCTGGGTTCACTCGCCGGCGGAGATGCCGTGCTCGTCAAAGGTAGCCGTGTGGTCGGGCTCGAGCGGGTGGCCGCCACCCTTCGGCAGGCCGCGGTGGTCGATGCGCGCGATGTTGCACCACCAGGCCAACAGCCCAGCCCAGAGCGCCCCACCGACTAACACCCATCGGGCGCCGATCGCGTCGATCACGGGACTGAACACCAGGTTGCCCAGCGGCACGGTGCCGCCGAACGCCATGAACCACAACGCCATCAGGCGTCCGCGCTCGTGATCGGCCAGGCGCGCCTGCATGACAGTCATCATCGAGGTGGTGGTGCCGAAGTAGGCGAAGCCCAGCAGGAACCCGGTGGGAAATGCGCCGAACGGAGTGCGCACGACGGCGAAGCCGCCGAGACTCAGCGCAAACGCGGCGAAGCCGTACTGGATGAGTTTGCGCTTGTCCCACGACACGAACACCGTGCCAATGGCCAAACCTCCCAGGCACGCGCCCAGTCCCCACGTGGCGTACAGCCACTTGTACTGCGACGACTTGCCCTCGATCCCGAAGTTGAGCTGGGCGACTGCTGGGAACAGACCGACAAACGGCAGTGACAGGAACGAAAAGCTCGTGAGCGTGAGCAGGAGCCGTCGCGACACAGGGCTGGCCTTCGCAAGTCGGACGCCGGAACTGAGCTGGCGCCACCCTTTCTCGCGCAGCACTTGGGCGGGCTTCGGCAACTGTCCGCCGAGTAGCGCGAACACCACGAACAGGTACGTGGCGGCATTGATGAGGAAAAACTGCGAGGTGGTAACCCCGAACTGACCAAGTACTGCGACGATGATGGGCCCGATCACTCGCGAGCCATTGATCATCGCCGAGTTGAGCGAGATGGCACCGGAGAGGTCGTCGCGGCTCACCAGGGTCGGCAGCATGGCCGACCACGCTGGAGCGTTGAGAGCATTGCCGATGCCGACTCCGAGTTGCATGGCGAACAGCAGCGCGATCGACGCGTCGTTGGCCGCCAGCAGAGCCAGAGCTGCGCTGAAGGCCATCTGCACGATCTGCATCGCGATGAGCCAGCGGCGCCGATCGACGCGGTCGGCGATGACGCCAGCCGGGATGGACAAGATGAGCAGCGGCCCGAGCTGCGCGAACACCAGTAGCCCGACGACCGACGCCTTGCCGGTTCGGTCGTACACATACGCTGGCAGCACCACGTTCTGCATCCAGGTGCCCACGTTCGATGCGAACGAACCGGTCCACATGCGCTTGAACATGGGGTAGGCGAACGCTGCTCGCGCACTGCCCGGACGATGATTGTTCGGTGTTGCGGTGGGAGGTTCAGTATGTGGAGTAGCGATCGTCATCGGTCTTGACCCAGCGGTCAAGGGTAGATGAACGAGGCGCCGATCCCGGTGACTGATCCCGCGTTGACACGCGGTCGGTGTCACACTTGATCGATGGATCACCACGACACGCTCACGCAGGCCGCCGATCTCGGGCGCGGCAACGCATCGTGCAATCGGTTCGGTGTGTTTCCAGAGTGCCCGCTGTGTGGCGGAGCACTGCACGCCGAACACGCGCACTTCAAGTGCGGCGGGTGCGGTTGGCGCGACAGCTGCTGCGACTGATCAGCCCAACAGCAGATCGGCGAAGGTGCCGAGCATCTGGCGAGGCCCACTGACCAAGAACGTGGTGATGCATGTCTCTTTCCACTGTTCGAGTTCGCCGCGGATCTTGTCGGGTGGGCCGACCAATGCCACGTCTTGCACCATCGCCAACGGGATTGCTGCCGCAGCCTCGGCCTTCTTGCCCTGGAGATAGAGGTCTTGCACCTTCAGTGCGACATCTTCGTAGCCCATGCGGGCGAACACCTCGAAGTGGAAGTTTGCGCCGCGCGCCCCCATGCCTCCGGCGTACAGCGCGAGGAACGGCCGCACCATGTCGGCACACTTCTCGACGTCGTCGCCGGGCACGATCGTAACGCCGCTGGCGACCTCGAAGCGGTCGGCCTTGCCGGGTTCGCCCGATGCTGCGAAACCGTCGGCGAGGCACTGGCGGTAGAAGCCGTCCTCTTTCGGGCTGAAGAACAGTGGCAACCAGCCATCGCAGATCTCGCCTGCAAGCGCGACGTTCTTGGGGCCCTCTGCGCCGAGGTAGATGGGGATCTCGGTGCGGAAGGGATGGATGGTGCTCTTCAGTGGCTTCCCGAGCCCGGTGCCGCCCACGTAGGGCATGTTGTAGAACTCACCGTGCACGTTCACGGGAGCATCGCGCCGCACGATGCTGCGTACGATGTCGATGTACTCGCGGGTGCGGGCCAGCGGCTTGGGGTACGGCTGCCCGTACCAACCCTCGACCACTTGCGGACCGCTGACGCCAAGGCCCAAAATGACGCGGCCGCCCGAGAGGTGATCGAGTGTCATCGCGGCCATCGCCGTTGCAGCGGGGGTGCGCGCGCTCATCTGCACGATGCCGGTACCCAGTTGGATTTTCTCGGTATGCGCACCCCACCACGCCAAAGGTGTGAGTGCATCGCTGCCGTAGGCCTCGGCGGTCCAGACCGACGAGAAGCCGAGTCGCTCGGCATCTTGGATGGTCTCGAGCGCGCCGCTCGGCGGCCCGCTGCCCCAGTATCCGGTGTTGTATCCGAGTTTCAGTTCTTTGCCCATCGGCCAACCGTAGAACAGCGGTGTGCTCGGCGGCGACCTGCGCTCGAATGTCGTATGGTGCGCCCATGGCGACATCCATTCGCACTGCCACTGCCGGCGATGTTGCTGCCATTTCGGCCACCCTGGCGCGGGCCTTCTTCGACGATCCACTGAAGCTGTTTCTCGCAGGTGGCAAGGAACTGACCGCAGAGCGCGCGGCCCCCTTCTTTACTGCGTTCCAAAAGATCCAGATGCCGCATGGTCACGTCTACACAGCATCAGTGGGCGGTGTCGAACATGCGGCGGCGGCAATCTGGTCGCCACCTGGCCACTGGAAGATTCCCGTCCGCCAGGTGCTCAGATACTCACCTGCATTTCTGCGACTGTACGGTCTGCGCTTCATTCCCAACCTGCAGGTACTCACCGATCTCGAGAAGCGGCATCCGCCCGAGCCTCATTACTACCTCGAGATCATCGGCACCGACCCCGCCCACCAGGGCAAGGGCTTGGGCACTGCGCTCATTCAGCCGATGGTCGAACAGGCCGACGTCGAGGGTGTGGGCATGTACCTCGAGAGCAGCAAGCTCTCGAACGTGCCGTTCTATGCCCGATTCGGGTTCGAGGTACGCGAGGAACTCACACATCGCCGCAATGGTCCACGGCAGTGGCTGATGTGGCGCGACCCCGTCTCGGGCTAGTGACCCTGGTCGAACGCCACCGGCAGGTGGGCAGGACCGAAGATGCCCACACCCTCTGGCTTCCATTCGGTTGCCCCGTCGAGTCGAAGGTTGGGCATGCGTTGGGCCAGTAGTGGGAGCGCCTCTTGCATCTCGGCCCTGGCGAGCGCGGCACCGAGGCAGTAGTGGATGCCCGAGCCGAAGGTGAGTTGCGGCTGACCAGGCGCCTCAGCGGTGATGTCGAACTCGGTGGGGTGCACGAACACATGCTCGTCGCGGTTGGCTTCGGCCAGGCCCACCGAGATGAACGTTCCGGCAGGAAACAACACATCGCGATACTCGATGTCGGTGCTGGCGAAGCGGGCAGTGCCGCGTACAGCACCGAAGTAGCGCATCGACTCCTCGACGGCGCGCGCAGCCAACTCGGGCTGTTCGGCCAGCATCGCCCATTGTTGCGGGTGCTCTGCGAACAACGCAACAGCGCATCCGAGCTGATTGCGGGTGGTGTCGGTACCACCGATGATGACTGCGTTGACCATCATCACCAACTCGTCGGTGTCGAGCTTGTCGCCCTCTTCCTCGGCGACGATGAGCGCGGTGAGCAGGTCGTCGGCGGGCTGTGAACGGCGCTGGGCGATGAGCTCGCGCGTGTATGCATCGAGCTCGTCTTGGGTCTTGATGATGAGGTCGATCTTGTCGGCGACGTCGAGGGAAAAGATCTCGAGGATGTCGCCGGCCCACCGGCTGAACAGCTGCCAGTCGCTCTTGGGAGCGCCGAGCAGTTCGCAGATGATGGGTATTGGGTATGGCTCGCAGATGTCGACCGCAAAGTCGGCGCGCCCCGATGCGGCAACCTTGTCGACGAGACCGTTCATCACTTCGCGCATGAACGGCCGCAGGCGGTCGGCGGCGCGCGGCGAGAAGGCGGGTGCTACGAGGCGGCGCAGTCGGGTGTGTACCTCGCCCTCGGCCGACAGGATGTTCACCTGCTGACGATCGAGGAACCGCTCGTCGGTGATGCCCATCAACTCGGGGATGCGACTCGCCGCGCTGTGCCACCGCTTGTCGCGCAAGATGCCGGTGACGTCGTCGTAGCGCCACACGGCGAAGCCGAACATGTTGCGCAGCAGCCATTCGCTGTCGTGTAACGCCATTGCGTGGGCGAAGCGTTGATCGAAGTTGCCGTCGGCGAGCGTGATCTCGGGCAGGTCCATGTCGTGCACAAGAGTTGCCATGACCGAACGCTACGCCAGGTTGGCGAACTCAGGCGAGCGCCGTGAGGGGGTCGACGAAGGTCGCGTCGAGAAACTCGGCGACCGGAGCATTGGTGACTTGCCCGGCAACGGTGTTGAAACCGAGAGCCAATGCTGGATCGCGGTGGGCCGCGGCGAGCGATCCGTGAACGGCCAGTTCGAGTTGGTAGGGGAGCGTGGCGTTGGTGAGCGCGTACGTGCTGGTGTGCGGCACCGCGCCGGGCATGTTGCCCACCGCGTAGTGCAGCACGCCATGCAGCTCGTACACCGGTGCGTCGTGGGTGGTCTCGTGGATGGTCTCGATGCAGCCACCCTGGTCGATGGCAACATCGACGATGACCGCGCCCGGCTTCATCGAACGCACCATGTCGTCGGATACCACCACGGGGGCGCGTCCGCCGGCCACGAGCACGGCGCCGATCACGAGGTCGGCGTCGGCGATGTTGCGCTCGAGCGCGCCACGGTTGCTGGCCAGGGTGACGATGCGGCCCTTGTTGATCTGGTCGACCCAACGCAGACGGTCGAGGTTCTTGTCGAACAGCACCACTTCGGCCTCCATGCCGGCCGCGATCCACGCCGAGTTCCAACCCACGTTGCCGGCGCCCAGCACGACCACCTTGGCCGGCTGCACACCGGGCGCGCCACCCATCAGCACGCCTCGTCCGCCGTTGTGGCGCTCGAGGTAATGGGCGCCCAACTGCGGCGCCAGCCGACCGGCGACTTCGCTCATCGGTGCCAGCAAGGGCAATGCTCCGTCTTCGGTCTGCACCGTCTCGTACGCCACCGCCGTGCACCTCGACGCGAGTAACGCCATGGCAACTTCGGGGTATGCGGCAAGGTGCAGGTAGGTGAACAGGGTGAGGTCGGGCCGCAGGAACTCGAACTCCTCGGCCTTGGGCTCTTTCACCTTCACCACCATCTGCTGCGACCATGCATCGGCGGCGGTGGGCACGATGTCGGCTCCGGCAGCGCGATAGTCGTCGTCCGAGAAGCCGGCCCCCACTCCCGCGCCGGTCTCGACGAACACGTCGATGCCCTGGCGTTCGAACTCGCGAACACCGTCGGGAGTCATCGCCACGCGGTACTCCTTGGTCTTGATCTCCATCGGTACGCCGACGGTACGGATGGACGGACTCAGTGACGATGTCATGTCGATCATGCTAGGCGCAGGCCGATTCGTGCCTGGCCGACTGGCTACCATCGCGAGCACGGGTGCATCGAGGTACCCGTATCTCAGGAGATGAACTCGCATGAAGGCGTTCAAAAACTTCGTCAATGGCGCACACACCGATGCAGCCGACGGTCGTACCACGGCGGTCGTGAACCCGGCCACTGGTCAGCAGTACGCGACTGCTCCGCTGTCGGGCCAAGCCGACGTCGATGCAGCAATGTCGGCTGCGGCAGCGGCATACGAGCAGTGGCGCGAGACCACCCCCAGTGAGCGCTCGTTGGCGTTGTTCCGCATCGCCGACGCTGTCGAGGCCCGTGCCGAGGAACTCATCGCGGTCGAGGTCGAGAACACCGGTAAACCCATTCACCTCACGCGCAGCGAGGAGATCCCGCCGATGGTCGACCAGATTCGGTTCTTCGCCACGGCGGCCCGTCACCTCGACGGCAAGAGCGCGGGTGAGTACATGCGCAACATGACCTCGATCATCCGTCGCGAGTCCATTGGTGTGTGCGCGCAGGTGGCGCCATGGAACTACCCGATGATGATGGCCGTCTGGAAGTTCGCGCCGGCCATTGCCGCAGGCAACACGGTGGTGCTCAAGCCGAGCGACACCACTCCGGCGTCTACCGGACTGTTGGCCGAGATCGCCGCTGAGTTCTTGCCCCCCGGGGTGCTCAACGTCATCTGTGGCGATCGCAACACGGGTCGCTCCATGGTGGTGCACCCCACGCCCGCGATGGTCAGCATCACCGGGTCGGTGCGCGCCGGAATGGAAGTCGCCGAGGCCGCCTCGCAGAGCCTCAAGCGCTGCCACCTCGAACTCGGCGGCAAGGCTCCGGTGGTCGTGTTCGACGATGCCGACATCGCTGCCGCAGCCGAGGCCATCGCAGTGGCCGGCTACTTCAACGCCGGCCAGGACTGCACCGCTGCTACCCGGGTGCTCGCCGGTCCCGGCGTGTACGACGATTTCGTGGCCGCGCTCGCCGAGCAGGCGCGCGCTACGCAAACCGGTCTGCCCGACAACGAAGATGTGCTGTTCGGACCTGTGAACAACCCCAACCAACTCGCCCACGTCAGTGGACTGGTCAACCGCATGCCTGGCCACGCCAGCATTGCTGCAG
>JAYTNH010000380.1:0-2716 GCA_043748395.1 Ilumatobacteraceae bacterium
GGTGCCACCAACGAAGACGACGGCTACATGATGACCTACGTCTGGCAACCCGAGACCGATACCAGTTACATGGCCATCCTCGATGCGACGAACTTCGCCGCCGCCCCGATTGCCGAAATCCATGTCCCGCACCGCATCGTGTCGGGCTTTCACACCAGCTGGATCCCCGACCAGTCCTGACCGTCAGCGGGCGCGATAACTCCACGTCAGTGGAGATTTCGCGCCCACCGATGAATCGTCACGGACGATTCGGGAGGTGCTGGGTGTAGCTCGACTCGAGTTGGTGGCGCAGGAAGTCGCCGAAGACCAGCGGCTCGAATGACGGTGGGCGATCAGCGGTGATGCACACCGGCAGCGGCTCGATCACGGTGGCAACATTCGGGTCGTAGAAGAACGGCACCGAGTAACGCTCGCGACCCGAGCGGTTCACCACGCGATGCGGCGTCGCCAGCAGCCGCCCGTTGCTCCAACGGTTGAGCATCTGCCCCACGTTGACAACGAATGACCCAGCCACAGGTGGGGCCGCCACCCAGCGCCCATCGGGGGTTCCGACCTCGAGGCCGCCCACATCGTCTTGGGCGAGGATCGTGAGACACCCGAAGTCTTCGTGCGGGGCCGACCCGTACAGGTCGGCGGCAATCAGCGGCGATTGAGCCGGATAGTGCAACAGCCGCAGCCAGGTGGTGGGGGGTGAAAACGCGTTCACAATGATCGCATCGGTGTCGCCCAGTGCCAACGCCAGCGCCTCGACCAATCGATGCGCCAGGTCGCACATCGCGTGGTAGTACGACATCAACGATTCACGGAAGCCGGGCAGACCGTCGGGCCATTGGTTGGCACCGGCAAGGTATGCACCGGCGACCACGTCGGGGTCGTCGGCGCACGCCTCGCGCATCATCATGAACGACTCGCTCTGGTTGGGCTTGGTCACCTTCGCCAAGGTCGACGTGACATCGGTGGACGAGTCGATGGGAATGAAACCGCGATGCAATGCGTCGAGCTCGACTACCAGTTTCCGAGTGGGCGGTAGCGCATGAAAGCTCCGAGCTGCGGAGAACACGTCGTCGACCACGTTGACGGGCACGCCGTGATTGACGACATAGCCGAACCCCACGGAGCCATACACCCGCAACAGTTCGCGCCCGACCTCGGCCGAGTTGGCCCCAGAACCCAGGTCGCGCAGATCGATGACCGGTAGCTCGTCAAACAACCTGCGCTCCCTCGATGATTCCCCGAACATAGGGCCACGCGGCTGCAAAGCCCGAGTGCAACGGCCGCCGCGTCACGTCATCGAGGTACACCCAGTCGACCGCGTCGGTCTCGAAGTTCAGCGACGCACCGAACATGCTGGGCACCTCGACCACAACCGTGGTGTACGACCAATCAGGAGCGGGGGCGAACACGAACTCGCCCACGAGCACGGCCTCGCCGGGGTGATCTCCAACCTCCTCCGACGCCTCGCGCAGCGCGCCTTCCAGCGGACTCTCGCCCTGGTCGAGCGCACCGCCGGCGCACGACCAGGTGCCACCCTCGTGCGCAAAAGCCGACCGCAGTTGCAGCATCACCAGCGGCATGGCATCGACATAGGCGACGAAGACGACGCCGGCTGCGCCGAACACTCCCCATCGCACCCGCCCGTCGCCGCACCGCACGAACCCGTCACCACTGCGGCGAGTCAACCGCGCACCAGCGGCACGAGCGCCGCCTCGAGGTAGGGCGTGAGCAGCGCAGCCATGGTGGTGGTGATGTGGCTGTCGTCGCGATAAACGAGCACGTCGCCGACGACCACCGGACACCACTCGGAGGTGCACAGCCAGTCGTAGGTGGTCACGAAGTCGGCGTCGTGGGCCATGGCCGCCTGGTACTCGACCGTGAGACGCCCAGGGCGGATGGCGTCGGCGCGTGTGCTCATGCATGCGCTGACGTCGCGAAGATGGCCGGCCACGCACGACGGTACATCGAGCTTGGGGGACGGGGTGTCACCGAGCACCAGCACGCGATCTGCGTTCGGACGCAGCACTGCGAGGGTCTTGTCGAGACCCGTCTTCCAGATCGAATCGTTGCTGCCCTTGTAGCGGTAGGCCGACATCACGACGAGGGCAGGATGAATCTGCCCGATGCGCTCGATCGTGCGCTGCCGCCACGGACCGCACTCGGGGGCACGCACCTGATTGGTGATGGTGATGTCGGCCGTCGGGCAGCCGGCCTTGGCGAACACCATCAGCTTCCATCCCTGATTCACAGCAGCTGCGTTCATCGCGGTGAACCACTGTGCTGCGTGCGAATCACCGAACAACACCACAGTGGTGCTCGAGGTGAGATCGCCGTACAGACAGTCCTTTGGTGTGGATGATCCGTCGCCGACGATGCACCCGTTGTCGTAGATGGGGGGCTTGTCGCTGTATGCGCTGCGTAACGAGGGGCGCAGGTTCGACGGCACCACGTCGGTCTGCACGGCAGTTTCGAGCGTTGGCAGATTGGCCGCGGCGAGCGCGGCGAGGTCGGTGGGATTGGCCGGGTACGAGCCATTCGCCGGCGTCGTGACTGGCGCGGTGACTGGCGCAGTGACTGGAGAGGCGCCGACGGGCGTTGTGACCTGCACATCGGAGCTGACCGGACCAGCGGCAGCAGGCAGCGAGATCACCGTGGGCGCATCGGCGACGACACCAGTGTCGAGCGACGGCGCCATCACCAACATCAGTGCTGCCACACCCAT
>JAYTNH010000381.1:0-3154 GCA_043748395.1 Ilumatobacteraceae bacterium
CACGCGTGGCAGGCCGCCATTGACGAGGACGCGATGGTGTTCACCACTCATCCGCTCACCGCACCGAAGGCAACCGACGACTGGAACGACGACGACGCACCGGGCTACTGGACCGGTGAAGCGTCGATGCCGCGCAGCGCCCAGCACCGTCGCACCGCAGTGCACATCTACCAACCGGCGTGGAGCGAGGCCACCGATGCCGTGCTGTGGTCGGTGTTCCCCTACCGCCCGTTCACCCATGCCTTCGTGCCGCAAGACCGTTTCGACGAGGTGCGCCAAGTGGGCAACTGGACGTTCGCCAACAAGCATGGTGGCTACATTGCGCTCTGGTCGTGGCGCACGCCGACTTTCAAACCCAATGACCCCGGCGTGCCCGCACGAACGTTCACGAAGCCGTACGACCTCGTTGCCGAGGGTGGCCCCGACAACGTGTGGATCGTCGAGGTCGGCAACGACGAGGACGACGGCGACTTCGACACGTTCATCGCAGCCATCACCGCGACCGAGCCGGTCGTCGGGCAGATAGCCGACGGCTTCGACGTTGCGTGGACCTCGCCGTCGTCGGGCGCCATCGAGTTCTCCTCCACCGGTGCGTTCATGGTGGCCGGCGAGGAGCAGCCCATCAACGGTCACCCGCGCCACGATGGTCCGTGGGGCACCATCGAACACGAATCGCTGGTGCACGAACTCGACAATGGAACCAACAGTTGGTCGCTCGACTTCGACGCCGCCACCCGAGTCGGGTCGTGAGCACGGTCGTGTCGTGAGCACGGTCGTGTCGTGAGCAAGGTCGTGTCGTGAATTTTGCAGTCATCGGTGCCGATCATCTGCACCTGTTCCAAATGGTCGATCGGCTGGTGGCGGCAGGCGCAACGGCAGTGGCGCACGCTCCCAACGGCGGGCTCGTGGCGAGGTACGCCGGCTGGCGCAAGGAGTCGCAAGAGCGCAGCGCCGACGCCATCATGGCCGACGACTCGATTGCACTCATCGTCATCGCCGGGGTGCCATCCGAGCGGGCAGCCGTGGCGGTAGCCGCGCTGCAGGCGGGCAAGCACGTGCTCAGCGACAAGCCCGGCGTCGCCACCGTCGCCCAACTCGACGAACTGCGAGCTGCGCTCGAAGGACGCAAGGGCAGGCCCTGGACGGTGCTGTTCTCAGAGCGGTTCGAGAACCGGGCAATCGGCGAGGCGATCTCGCTCGCCCGAGCGGGAGCCGTCGGAGAAATCGTGCACGTGGTCGGTGCCGGCCCGCATCTCCTGAGCGCACAGCACAGACCCTCGTGGTTCTGGGACGCCAGTGCGACGGGCGGCATCCTCGTCGACATCGGCTCGCATCAGGCCGACCAGTTCCTTGCGGTCGCCGTCGGTGCGCACGGGCCGTCGGCGGCGACCCACGTGCGGCTCGCCGCCGTCGGCAACGCAGCCTGTCCCGACCATCCGGGCATGCAGGACATCGGATCGATGACCCTGGTCGCGAATGGTGTCGTCGGCGACCATCGGCTCGACTACCTCACCGCCAACGGTCTCGGCACCTGGGGCGACGTGCGGCTCACCATCGTCGGCACCCAGGGAGTGATCGAGGCGCGTGCCAACGTCGACGTTGCGGGTCAGCCGGGTGCCGAGCACCTCATCGTGGTCGACGCGGACGGCACACGACGCGTCGACGTGTCAGAACGCCCGGTCGACTGGGCTGCGCAGGTCCTCGCCGACCTCGCCGACGGCGGCGAGCGGCTGATGTCGCAGTCGCACGTCATCGCCGTCTGCGATCTGGTGCTCCGGGCACAGCAGGCTGCGACGAAGTGGGGAGAAGCATGAGCGATCTACGAGTGGGCGTGGTCGGCCTGGGTATCGGCCAGACGCATCTGCTCAGCTGGCTCGGCGTGCAGGGAGCGTCGGTGGCCATGATCGCCGACGTCGACGAGCAGCGCCGCGAGCGAGCCACGCACGATTGGAAGGTGCCGGCGGTCGACTCACTCGACGCGCTGCTCGCTGCTGGCATCGACGTGGTCGACCTGTGTACACCGCCTTCGATGCACGAAGCGCAGATCGAGCAGTGCCTGGCGTCCGGTGTTCACGTGATTTGCGAGAAGCCGCTGGTCGATTCGGTGGCGGCATGCGACCGGCTGCTCGTCGCTACCGACCGTGCGCTGGCCACCTCCGGTGCGCGACTGATGCCCATATTGCAGTACCGCTTCGGCGACGGTGCACTGCGCGCCCGGGCGCTGGTGGAGGCGGGGCTGACCGGCCGGCTCTACACCGCATCGGCTTCCACCTGGTGGCGCCGCGGGCGCGGCTACTACACCGAAGCCCCGTGGCGGGGCACATGGCAGGGCGAGCGCGGTGGGTCGGTGCTCACCCACTCCATCCACATCCACGACCTGCTCACCTGGATCGGCGGCCCGCTCGCTGAAGTGCGAGCCCTCACGGCGACGCGTGTGAACGACATCGAAACCGAGGACTGCGCCGTGGCGATCGGCCGCACCGCCGACGGTGGTTTGGTGTCGATGAACGTCAACCTTGGCGCGGCTACCGAATCGAGCAGGTTGGTGTGGTGCTTCGAGCACGTCACCATCGAGTCGTCGACCTCGCCCTACGATCCAGCTTCCGGTCCGTGGACGTTCGACTTCAAGAAGCCCGCCGTGGCCGCGGCCGCCGAGGACGTGTTCGACGGCGTCACCCCGACGAAGCCACTTTTCACCGGCCAGTTCCAGGGCTTCGTCGATACGTTGCGCGACGGCGGCACGTTCCCGATCACCCTGGCCGACGCGCAGGCCACGCTCGAGTTGGTCACCGCCTGGTACCGCAGTGCGCGGACCGGGTCGGTTGAGCAACTCCCCCTGCCGCCCGATCACCCCGACCGCGGTTCCTGGCGCCCACCCGACTACGCCTGAGCCCTCATTGGTGAGCCGGCCGGTCGACCAGCGCGACCAGCTTCTTCGGTGCCAGTTCCGGCGCGCCGATCCGGTTGCCCGAGGTCCAGCCGGATCGATCGTCAGAGTGCCGTCTCAGCTGAGGGTCACGCTCAGTGTCCCGGTGGCGGGCGACAAGGAGTCGACGAACGGTTGATCACCGTCCACCAGCAGGACGTGCAGGTCGCCGAGCAGCGACGAGGAGAGCAGCTGGGACTTCGATTGAACGGTGACACCCGCCGTGGT
>JAYTNH010000382.1:0-3121 GCA_043748395.1 Ilumatobacteraceae bacterium
ATGCGACGGCGCAACCTGCTCGCAGTGGCAGGGCACTGTCGGGCGCGTTATGCGAGCATCCTCGTGTCTGCTGGCCGCTGGGACGATGCCGAGGACGAACTCGTCGGCGCGCTCGATCTACTTCCCGATGGCACCGCGGTTTGGCAGAGCGCGAAGTGCCGTTTGGCGGACCTACGGCTTCGGCAAGGACGCCTCGAGGACGCCGAGCAGTTGCTGGCCGGTCTTGACCACCACGACGATGCTGCGGTGACGTTGGCCGAGTTGCATCTTGCTAGATCGCGCCCCGACCTCGCCCTCGAACTACTCGACCGGATTCTGGATGCAGGAACCGGTGAGCACCACGCCACGGTCGCACTGCTGGCCCTGAGGGTCGACGCCCTCCTGGCCCGAGGTGACGTCGATGCCGCCCGTCGATCAACCGAGCGACTCGTTGAGCGTGCGACCGATCAGCCCTCGAACTACGTGCGCGCGGTTGCGGCGGTCGCACGAGCCAAACTCTGCACTGCCTCCGACGACGGCGATGCCCGGGCGTGTTGGCATGAAGCATTGACGTTGTTCGCCGCGGCGAAGCTTCCGGCAGAGACGGCTTCGGCTCGCCTTGAATTGGCTCGCGTCATCTCGGTCGACCGGCCGCAAGCAGCGATCTCCGAACTCGAGGCTGCCCACCGGACCTTCGAGGAGCTCGGAGCCCGTCGCAACGCCGATCAGGCCGCGGCCATGCTCCGCGAACTTGGAGGACCGAACAAGACCGGGCCAAAGCGACGAACCGAGCTGACTCGCCGCGAGGACGAAGTCCTCGAACTCCTCGCTCTCGGGCTCTCGAATGCCGAACTCGGAGCGCGGCTGTTCATCAGTGCGAAGACCGCAGAGCACCACGTCGGGCGGATTCTGTCCAAGCTCGGCCTGCGAAGTCGGGCCGAAGCGGCAGCCTTCGCAGCGCGCCGCAACTGACTTCCAGTTCACGCACCTGCAGATGCCGGACCTGATTCATCACGAACGACCGAGGCGATCTGTTATGAAGTCGCGATGACGCTCACCACCTCGCATGCCACTGGGCCATCCTTCCCGCCGCTGAACGACACCACGATCGGGCAGATCTTGCGCGATGCCGCTGTAGCCGCCCCCGACCTTGCGGCGATCATCGAGGGCATCCCCGATGCGGCCAGCCGGCGGCAGTGGACCTACGCCGAACTCGATGCCGAAGCCGATCGGGTCGCGCGGGCGTTGCTCGCCCATTTCGAGCCCGGCGATCACATTGCGGTATGGGCCCAGAACATCCCGCAGTGGGTGATGCTCGAGTTCGGGGTGGCGCGCGCCGGCATGGCCATCGTCACGGTGAATCCCGGCTACCAGGCGAGCGAGCTGCGATATGTGCTGAACCAGTCGAAGGCCAAGGCGTTGTTCTGCGTCGACTTGTTTCGCGGCAACCCCATGCTCGCTACGGCCACCGAAGTGCAGGCGGAGTGTCCCGAGTTGCGCGAGATCATCCGCTTCGCCGAGTGGGATGCGTTCCTCGCATCGGGCGACCCCTCGACGGAACTGCCTGCGGTGGCCCCTATGGATGCGGTGATGATCCAGTACACGTCTGGCACCACCGGCTTTCCGAAAGGCGCACTGCTGCACCATCGCGGACTGGTGAACAACGCCACCCACTTCATGCACCGCATGGGGGTCGAGCCTGGCAACGTGTACGTCACGATCATGCCGTTGTTCCATACGGCCGGCAGCGTGATGGCGGTGCTGGGTGCCGTGGCGCATCGGTGCACGCAGGTGCTGGTCGAAGCGTTCGAACCGGGTCTGGCGCTCGAGCTCAGCGCGGCCTACCGGGCCAATGCCATTCTTGGGGTGCCCACGATGCTGATTGCGATGCTGGAGCACGAGCGGTTCGGTTCCACCGACCTGTCCTCACTCACCGCTGTGTGCTCCGGAGGATCGCTGGTGCCCGAGCAGTTGGTGCGCACGTTCGAACGCGAGCTCGGTGCGCCGTTCACGATCGTGTTCGGACAGACCGAGTGTTCGCCGGTGGCCACGATGACCGCCCCCGACGACACCATGGACGACAAGTCGAGCACCATCGGCGCGCCGATGCCCCACGTCGAGGTCAAGATCGCCGACGTCGAGTCGGGCGACACCGTGGCCATTGGCGTGGTCGGCGAACTGTGCACCCGCGGGTATCACGTCATGCACAACTACTTCGACATGCCCGAGCAGACCGCCGAAGCGATCGACGCCGATGGCTGGTTGCACACTGGCGACCTTGCGGCGATGAACGACCGTGGCTACTGCAGCATCGAGGGCAGGCTGAAGGACATGATCATTCGTGGCGGCGAGAACATCTACCCCAAGGAGCTCGAGGAGTTGCTGTTCGCTCACCCGTCGGTCGGCGCGGTGGCGGTAGTCGGGCTGCCCGACGACAAGTGGGGAGAGACGGTGGCGGCGTTCGTGCGCGCTGCGCCCGGTGCCAGCATCGACAAGTCCGAGCTGTTCGCGTACATGCGTGACAACTTGGCGCCCCACAAGACTCCGCGCCACTGGTTCGAGGTCGACGAGTTCCCGCTCACCGGATCAGGCAAGATTCAGAAGTTCAAGCTCCGCGAGCAGTGGCAAGAGGGCCTGCTCACCGAACTGGAGACCTGACGGTCCGACCGTCGATCTCGATCGCCTCACCGATGACCAGTTGGCCGAGCACCTTGCGCATGTCACCGATGTGTGTGCACAAGGCCTGCAACGTCACTTCGAGTTGGTCGCCGGCTGCATTCCGCTGGGCACTGCCTCGAGACGATGTGCGCCTGGACGACGCGCAGCAAGCCATTGGGGTCGGCACCCTAGGTGTTCGTGATCGCGGCGACACGCACGTCGTCCATGTCTCCGGGTGAGCACCATTCCACGGTGTACTGGTCGATGACCTGCGTAACGATCTCGGGGAATTGCGTCGCTCCGATAGCAGGTGCGAGCAGCATGATCGCGTCCACCCGCGGGTCGGGCTCGAACGAGCCGAGGTCATTCGAGTATCCGGTCACCATCACCATCGCCAGCGGCTCCGGCCAGTAGGTCGAGCGCCGTGTTGCCGGGGTGGTCGGGCGCGACCACGATGTACCCCTGGCTGGCCAGGGCCTCGGTG
>JAYTNH010000383.1:0-4530 GCA_043748395.1 Ilumatobacteraceae bacterium
TCGATGAATCGCAGGTGCTCGAGGTACGACGAGCCGCCATGGAACTCGGGATAGGGCACGTCGGCCGGGGTCGGAGTCGGCACGTGGTGCGCCGTCGCGCGATCACGTGGACCGACGAACACCTGGTCACCTGGCACCGTGGTCTCGAGCTTGCCCTGGTTGCCGACGACACAGAGCTCCTGCTCGAACCGCCCGCCTTCGGCGAACATGCACAGATCGAGCGCCCCGCGCACGCCGTTGGCGAACTCGACGATCACGAATGCGTTGTCGAGAATGTCGGGTGTGCGCCCGTCGTACCGTTCGTCGAGATGGTTCACGTCTTGGCCACCCGACGCCATCACACGCACCGGGTCGGCCCCGGCGACGAGGCGCATCAGATCGAAGAAGTGACAGCACTTCTCGACCAACGTGCCACCGGTGTTCGCGTTGAACCGGTTCCAGTCACCAACCTTCACCAGGAACGGGAAGCGGTGCTCGCGAATCGACACCATACGGGTCGTGCCACACACACCCGTGGCCAATTGCGCGAGCAGCCCCGCGACCGACGGGATGTAGCGGTACTCGAGCCCCACCCAGGTGAGCGCGCGGCGACCCGCAGCCCACCGGCGCACGTCGAGGCAATCGTCGACCGTTGTGCACATCGGCTTCTCGACCATCACGGCCAGATCGGTCTCGAGCACCTCTGCCAGCAAAGCCGCGTGCGTGAAGTTCGGCGATGCGATCACCACCGCGTCGAGGTCGTCACGGGCGAGCAGGTCGCGATGGTCGGCGTAGGTGTCGACAGGATGACCGGCGCAGGCGACTCCCCACTCGAGCGATGATGGCACGGGATCGCTCAGTGCCACCACCAGCGCATCGGGAATGGCAGCGAGAGCGAGCAGGTGTTCGCCGCCCATCATCCCCGAGCCGATGATGCCGTACCGCACGGGCTCCCGCACAGGTTCATTTGCCATCCGCCAGACCGTAGGGCCTTTCGTCCCACGCAGGCGGGACGTGCGCCCCTGCATCGCCTGGCGAACCATCGGTAAGTTCGAATCCGTGCCAGTAACTCTGCAATCGACCCGCCCCCGCTCGATCCGTCGTATCGCCGCAACCGTGGCGATACTCGCCTTCGTGGGCGCGGCATGCGCCGCCGACCCGAGTGACGCAGTAACCACCACGCCTGCCACCACGCCTGCCACCACGCCACCCACCACGCCGGTCGCATCTGCCGACACGATCGCGGACACGACCGCTGGCGGCGAGGCCGTCACGTCGATCGAGTTTCCGCCACACGACATCGTGGGCATGGCCCTGATGGGCGGCGACTTCACGCAACTCGCAGGCATGGTGCTCGACGCCGGGCTCATCCCCACACTGCGCGGCGACGGTCCCTTCACCGTGTTCGCACCCACGAACGAAGCGTTCGCGAAGCTGCCGATCGACGCACTTCACGGCGTGCAGGACGATCCCGCCACGCTCGCCACCGTGCTCACCTACCACGTGGTGCCCGGCCGGCTGCTGCTCGCCGACCTCGCGCCCGGCAAACTCACCACGGTGGCCGGCATCGACCTCGACGTCACCCGTGAGGGCGACAAGGTGTTCATCAACGGCTTCGAAGCGACGGCCGACGTGATCGCCACCAACGGCGTCATCCACGTGATGGGCGACGTGCTCTTGCCGCCTGGCTGACAGCATTCGCCTGCTACAGAGGATCGACCGAGGTGAGCATCAGTTCGTAGCGCTCGCTGTAGTGCACAGCCCCGATCGGTGAGTCGTTGGTGGTCTCGTTGACGGCGGTCCTGGCAACCAGCAGATCCGCGCCCAACAGGTACCAGCTGTCGGTGATCTGCGAATCGACCGGGTTACCGTTGTCGATCGACACGCGCACGTGGAGCACGGCGACCGTGCTTGTTCCTACCTGTCGGGTCTCGGTGCCGACCACCACCCCCGAGTAGCGATCGTCGCGTCCGTTCTGCGCGCACACGAACGACCATGTTGTTCCCTCAGGTGCATCGAGCGGCCTGACGTCACCAACACATTCGTAGGTGTCGGTCTGGCCCCGCTCGAAGAACGAGTCGAAGTTCACGATTCGATCGGTAGCGACACCTGCGTCGCGCACACAGGTGTGTGCCGCTTGCCAGCGCTGCACCAGCACGTCCCACCGTTGCACCGTGCCGCACCCCGACGCCAGCACCGTCATGGTGGTGATGGCCGGATACGTGTGCGCGTCGCCGCTCAGCGCATCGACCGAGTCACCACCCGAGGTGGCGTAGGTGTACACACCCGGCTCTGGCATCACGGCAGCCGGTGCGTCCGGTGCGGCGTCCGTCGTAACCGTGTCGGTGGTAGCCGTTGTCACCGTCGTCGCTGCGTCGAACCGCTTCACCACTTCGTCCAGCGGCACGGCAGTGGACTCGCCCGAACCCCAGATGTAGGGGCGCACCAGTGCAATACCCCAAATGAGCGGCACCACACTTGCCGCTGCGATGAGCACACTGCGACGTTGCACGCGATCAGCTTATGATCGCGTCACTGAGCCGTGCCCTCGTCCACTCCCTTGGGCGCCCGTTGGCTCATGAAGCCGAACATGTAGCCGGCCACCCGGCGGATCTGGATCTCCTCGGCGCCCTCGGTGATGCGGTAGCGACGGTGGTGGCGGTAGATGTGCTCGAACGGCTTGTGCCGCGAGTAGCCGAGACCGCCGTGCACCTGCATGGCCCGGTCGGCGGCCTCGCAGCACAGTCGGTTGGCCCAGTAGTTGCACATGCTCACCTTGTCGCTCTGGCTGAACGCGCCGTACTTGTCCATCGACCACGCTGTCTTGTGGATGAGCGCGCGCAGCATCTCGCACTGCGTCTGCAGTTCGGCGAGGGGGAACTGGATGGCCTGGTTGGTGGCCAGCGCCTTGCCGAACGGCTTGCGCTCCTTCGCGTACTGCACCGACTGGTCGACACAGAACTGTGCTGCGCCGAGGCTGCTGGCGGCCTGGCGGATGCGGTTCTCGTTGAAGAACATCTGCACCACGCTGAGCCCCTTGCCCTCGCCGCCGAAGATCGACGCATGCGGCACTCGCACGTCGGTGAGGCGGATGTGGGCATGATCAGTGGGCATGTTGAAGGTCCACAGATACTCGAGCACCTCGAAGCCGGGGCTGCTGGTCGGAACCAGGAAGGCGGTGATGCCGTTACCGTCGCCGGCTTTGCCGCTGGTGCGCGCCATGATCATGTCGTACTGGGCCTTGTGGATGCCCGTGTTCCAGGTCTTCTCGCCATTGATCACCCACTCGTCACCGTCGCGCACTGCCGTGGTCTCCATGTGGGTTGCGTCGCTGCCGTGATCGGGTTCGGTGATGCCGAACGCGAAGCCCTTGCGACCCTCGGCCAGATCGTCGATCCACTCGGCCTTCTGCTCGTCGGTGCCGTAGGCGATCATGAGCATCAGCCCGACGTTGTTGCCCACGATCGAGTGCTCGTTCTGCAGATCGTTGTGCAAGCCGAGGCCCTTGTGGGCAAAGTGCTCGCGGATCACGGCCATGCCCAGGTTCGTGCCCTCGCGACCGCCGTATTCCTTGGGGAACGGATACCGGTAGTGCCCAGCTGCGTCGGCGCGTCGGCGCGCCTCGCGCAGCAGCGCCTCCCACTCGTCGTTGGGCAACCCGCCGCGCTCCCAGTCGGTGCGCGAGTCCTCGCGGCGATGGTCGAAGAAGCGGATGTTGTCGTCCTGTTCCTCGAGCGGCTTGATCTCGCGTTCGATGAAGTCATCGAGCTCGGCAAGATACGCAACCAGGTCGGCGGGAAGGTCGAAGTCCATGGGGCGACGGTACCCCTGGACGCTCGCTCCGTACGACCGGAGCCGTCTTCACCGCAACGCCTACCATCGGCGAATGGCCATCGACTTCACGCTTGCACCCGAACACGAAGAGATCCGTAACCGCGTCCGCACGTTCGTCGACGAAACGATCAAGCCCGCCGTCGAGCCGTTCGGGCACCGCGAGGAGATGGACGACAGCAATCGCCGTGCCTACATCACCGCCCTTATCGGCTTGCGCAAGCAAGCGGTGAAGGAGGGCCTGTGGCTACCGCACATGCCGACCGAGTGGGGCGGCATGGGTCTGGGCCACGTCGCGCTGGCGATGGTGCAGGCCGAGGCGGCCAAGACCCGCGTGGGCCCGTGGGTGCTCAACTGCCAGGCGCCCGACGAGGGCAACATGCACACCCTGCTGCACTGGGCAACCGACGACCAGAAGCAGAAGTACCTCAAGCCGCTGTGCGACGGTGTCGGCTCGTCGTGTTTCGCCATGACCGAGCCCGAGGTCGCCGGCAGCGACCCCACGCTCATCAAGACGTTCGGCGTGAAGGACGGCGACGAGTGGGTGATCAACGGCCACAAGTGGTTCATCTCCGGCGCCGACCGTGCCCAGTTCGCGATCCTCATCGCCCGCACCGAACCAGACGTGCCAGAGGGTTCGCGTGGGGCCAACACGGCCTTCATCATCGACCTGCCTACCGAGGGCTGGAACAACGTGCGCGAAGTCGAGACCATGCACGG
>JAYTNH010000384.1:0-2991 GCA_043748395.1 Ilumatobacteraceae bacterium
CCACCGAACTCGCCGACAACGGGCTGCGCTGCAGCATCGAGGTTGGCCAACTCCTGCATCACCTGACCGTCGTAGCTCGCGTCGGAATGGTCGTTCTGACCGCCGTCGCGAAGCTGCCAGTCGCCGCACAGTTGCTTGAAGCGATCGTTGAGGGCGAGGAACTGCTGGTACGGCAAGGCCAAGCGCTCGGCGATGTGCGTGCCACCGACATCGGCCGCAAGCGCGACGTGGTGCTCTTCGCGGCCAACGGGTGTGAGCTGCCAGAGCATGCGTGCCTCACGGAACAGCGCCCACTCGAGCCCGGCGAGTTCGGTGAGATGCTCTTCGACGACGTGCAGCGGTAGGTCGGCCACCTCGGCAATGGTGTCGGCCTTCGCGAACCCCTTGATACGCAGAGCATGGAACGTGCGAAACAGCGGATCGGATGGCTGGGTCATCGGAACCAGCGTAGATCACTCTGGCGTTGCTCGGACGACGAGTCACCGCGACGTCAGCCGGCGAGTTGGCCCCACATCAGAATGCGGCGGAACGGGAAGAAGAACGGTTCGTTCGTGCCGATCACATCCAGCAGCGCGGCCTCGTAGTCCGTGACGAAGCGTTCGAACAGTGCGGGGCTGAGCACCTTTTCAAATCGCGTCAGCATGGTGCCGCGTACCCACTCGACGGCGTGGCGGCTGCTCGGCAACACGTGCGGGTACACGTTGAGCCGAACGATCTGATGCTCGAACCCGAGGTCGTACAGCAGTTGCGCGTACTGCTCCGGGTCGAGCACGTACTCGGCCACCGGATCGGGCGGTGGTCCCACTTCACCGAATGCCGACAGGTACGGCTCGGCAAGTGCGAGCTGCGCGGCAACGACATGCGTGGGCATGTGCGCGTTTGCCGGCACCTGCACCAGCAGCTGGCCACCGGCCGACAACCCGGCTGTCCACCGGGCGAGCACTGCCGCGTGATCGGGAACCCACTGCAGGCTGGCCGCGGCAAGCACCAGCTGGTGATCGCCCAGCGAAGTCCACTGAGCGATGTCGCCGAACTCGAACTCGATGCCGTCCGCCGCGTGCTCGGCGGCAGCGTCGAGCATCTTCGCCGAGTTGTCGATGCCCACCATGTGCCGCACATCGAGTTGGCGCGCCGCGAGTGCGGTGAGCTCGCCCGGCCCACAGCCGAGATCGACGGCCCTGGAGATGGCGCCCGGGCGCGCCAGCGCAAGCAGGTCGTGAAACGGTTGGGCACGTTGTTCGGCGAAGAGCCGGTACTGCTCGGGATTCCAGTCAGCGTTCACACTTGTATGGTACTTGTATACATCGACGGCGCACAACCGGCAGGTCTACGGATCACGTCGTCGTTGGACCCTGTGCGAGACTTCTGCCTGCACGACGCGGCTACACAAGGACGACCACAACCGTGATGAACCCGAGGATCCGTTACGCGAAGAGCGCCGATGGCTCGAGCATTGCGTATTGGGCGATCGGTGAGGGGCGGCCGCTGGTGGTCTTGCCGATGACTCCATGGAGCCATATCGAGCGTGAATGGGCGATTCCAGAGTGGCGGCGCCGCTACGAACGCCTGGCGATCGGCCGGCAAGTCGTGCGCTACGACCCCCGTGGTTTCGGCATGTCCGAGCCTCACCCGGCAGAGGTCGGCCTGGCTGCGCACGTCGACGATCTGATCGCCGTGCTCGACGTGCTCGGCATCACCGAGTTCGACATGCTCGCCTACGGCGATTCCGGGATGACTGCCATCGAGTACTGCGCGGAGCACTCGTCGCGCGTTGGCAAGTTGATCTTTTGGAACGCATGGGCGAACCGTGGTCCGGCGAACGAGAATTCCTTGGTCAGATCGATTCGGGCGCTGTGGGACGAGGACTGGCATACCTACACCCAGACCGCGATCGGCATCTTCTTCCGGTGGAAGCACCCCGAACAGATCAGTGTGATGGCGGACTTCTATCGCGCCAGCGCGACGCAAGAGAGCCTCCGCAACGTCGTCGGCGCATTACGCGATATGGACGTCAGCTCGCGCCTCGGCAAGGTCACCGTACCGACGCTGGTCGTGGCGGACAGCGGCTACATCATCGAACTGGGCGACCATGCGCGCCTGCTCGCAGCCGGACTACCGAATGCCGAGCAGAAGACCGTGGCAGGCGAGACCGGATTGTTCGATTTCTTTTTCGACGATCACCTCGTCACCGAGGTGAACAGCTTCTTGGACGGTCCCGCGTCGATCGAACTCGACGACCAACACCATGGGGGCTTGTCTCCAGCCGGCGGGATCCGCACCGTGCTCTTCACCGACATCGTCGGTCACACCGAGATGATGCGGCGTCAGGGCGACGCCAACGGTCGGGATCTGTTGCGAGCGCACGAGCGCATCATCCGTGACGGACTGACCCGCCATGGCGGTCTCGAGGTGAAGACGATGGGCGACGGGTTCATGGCCTCGTTCTCGTCGGTCACCCGAGCCGTCGAGTGTGCGATCGCGCTGCAACGCGACTTCGCCGCCGCATCGGACTCGTTGGCCGAGCCATTACACATTCGTATCGGCCTCAACGCCGGCGAGCCAATCGAAGAGGATGGTGACCTGTTTGGTTCGGCTGTCATCCTCGCCTCGCGCATTGCAGCCGAGGCGGATGCCGACGAGATCCTCGTGCCCGATCACGTGCGCGCTCTGCTGTCGGGCAAAGACATCTCCTTCCGACCCCGCGGCGAATTCGTGCCGAAAGGATTCGAGGAGAGCGTGCGCTTGTTCGAGGTGGTGTGGCGCGAATGACCTGCCGCGCCTGACCTACACGGCGCCGGCAGGGTCGGGAGCGTCGGCACCCAACTCGAACTTCAGGTACTCATCGCCGGTGTCGTCCCAGTCCTCGAACTGGATGACGCCCATCTCCTCGAAGCGGTGACGGAGCCACTTGTCGTTGCGATCGAGCAGGCCGAGCTTCTTGCAGTTCGGCACGATCTTGCTGAACAGCATCGACTGGAAGATGGCCCGGGT